>JANYBX010000163.1 GCA_025360615.1 Opitutia bacterium | reverse complement strand
CGGCGATGGTGCCGCTGGCGAGGATAAAGGCGAGGGAGGCATTCAGGCCGATGTTGATGCCGCTGACCACGGCATCGGGCGCGGGGAGATTGGCGCGGGGCAGGAGATGGGCGAGGGCGATGTTGATGCAGTCGCTGGGGGTGCCGTCGACGATCCAGGTGGGACAACCGAAATTGTTTTCTTGTAGGGCGGGGTCTCCGAACCCCGCCGGTTGTGTAGCGACGGTTTCGGCGGGGTCGGTAGACCCTGCCCTACAATCGATCCGCCGCGAGGTGACGGGGCGGTGGCGGGACTTGGCGCAGCCGATCCAGCTCTGCTCAGTTTTCGGCGCGACGACGCAGAGCTCATGGCCGGCGCGGCGGAGCGCGGCGACGAGCTCGTGGAGGAAGACGCTGGAGATGCCGTCGTCGTTGGTGAGGAGGAGTTTCATTTTTTTAACTTGGGGAACGCCCCGGTATTTCCGCTCACGGGACTTCGTAAACTTCGACGAGGGCGGCCTCGGCGGTGTTTCCGACGCCCGTGGCTTGGGCGGTGCAGCTGCTGGGGGCGAGGGTGATGAGGAGGGCGGCGTCTTTGCTCGCGGGGTCGGGGGCGAAGGTGCCGACGGCGGCCATGGCGTCGCGCAGCGCGGGCGAGTCGGCCCGGTTGCCGTTGGTGGCGATGGGGGTCGAGTCTTGGTTGAGCGTGAGTTTCGGATCGGACAGCGGGCCGCCGACGCCGAAGATGGCGAACGTGGTGAACGAATAGGGCGTCGCGTAGGTGCTCTGGGCGTGGAGCGGGCGGAGGGGTGTGAGCGCGAGGGCCAACGAGAAAGCCCCCGATGCACGGCGCGGATGAGCGGAGAGCCGCGCGGAAAGGGCGGATAAAAAATGAGGGGGCATGGGAGCTACGGGAGAAGTGGGGACTATCCCAAAAAAAATCTAAGGACGAATCGAAGCCGACTTATTTGCATGAATCGGGCGGACAGGGGAGGGGCAAGGGATTAACCTCCGGGATTTCGCGCGGGACGTGGATGACCCGCTCGCGGCGGCCGGCGAGGGTCGCGATAAACCGGGGCTGGATTTTTTGCCGCGAGTTCTCCAGCGTCCGACGTCCCATGAAAAAAACACCCTCAAAAATCTTGATCATCTCCTCCCTGTTTGCCCTGCTTTGCGCCTTTGCCGCCCCGGCGGTGCGCGCTGAAGATTCCGGCGAAAAGGACAAGGCCGCGGAGAAAGCCGCGAAGAAAGCCAAGCACGAGGCCGAGATCCTCGCGAAATACGACCTCAACAAGGATGGCAAACTCGACGACGCCGAAAAGGCCGCGTTGAAAGCCGACGAAGACAAGGCCAAGGCCGAGCACAAGGCGAAGGCCGGTCACAAGAAGGAAGCCGGCGCCGCGAAGGAAAAAGAATAATCCGACGCCCCCGCCCGATCGTTTTATTACAGCAAAGGCCCCGGCGTGAATGCCGGGGCTTTTTCATGCGCCGGGTTCATCGCGCGCCCGGACGGCTGAGGCTCCCGCTCACCGCTGATCGGAGAACGGCGGATTTATTTTTTCTCCACGAAGCCGCCGCTCCAGTGGAGCTTCGCGCGGACGACGGCGAAGTGCGCGTGATCGACGCGTTGCACGAGGGGCAGCTTGAGCGGCGAGATCGAAATCTCGATGGGCGTGGCGGTGCCGGTGACGTGGTCGCGCTGGCCGTCCATGGCGACGAGGAGGGTGGACTCGGGGCTGCGATTATAGACGTGGAGGCGCACTTCCTGGCGAAAAATAATCGAGCGGTTGCTCAGCGTGTGCGGGCAGATGGGCGTCATCGCGATCACGGCAGCGTCGGGATGGATGAGCGGGCCGCCGGCGGAAAGATTGTAGGCGGTGGAGCCGGTGGGCGTGGAAAAGATGAGGCCGTCGCAGGTGTATTCCGTGACGAGCTGGCCGTCGGCGAAAACTTCCAGGCGGACGAGGCGGGAGTTGACCTGATTTTTAATCAGCACGTCGTTCAGGGCGACGTCGTGATCGCGGGGGCCGGTGGAGCAGGCGAGGAGGGTGCGTTGGACCAGTTGAAACTCGCCGCGGAGCAGCGCGCGGAATTGGGCGCGGGCTTCGTCGGCGGAAAACGTGGTGAGGAAGCCGAGGCTGCCGCGGTTAACGCCGATGAGGGGCACGCCCGCGCGGGCGGCTTCGCGGGCGACGCCGAGGAGCGTGCCATCGCCGCCGATCACGCAGCACGCGTCGCAACCGGTGAGCCAGCCGCGCGCGATGGGGAAGCGGGCGGTCTGCTTGCAGGTCACGCCGGCGGTTTTGGCGAGGGCGATGAGTTCGCGCGCGAGTTCCGAGGCGCCGGGTTTTTCCGCGTTGAGGACGAAGGCGAGCGAGCGCAGGGGTTTCATCGCGGAGGATTAACAACGAGGAGCGCGGCGGCGGGAAACCTTTTTAACCGCGCGGCGCGGAGTCGCCGGGCGCCGCGCGGTGTTTCAGCGGCCCGATGCGGCGGGCCTAGTTGGCCACGGTCTGGGTATGCAGCACGGGCTCAGGGGCGGGGGCGGAAGGCGCGGAGTAGGAGGGCGACGGCGCGGAATAGGTAGGCGAGGGCTCCGCGCGGCTGTAGCTGGGCTCGGGTGAAGAATAGGACTGGGTCGGCGCGCTCGCCATGTGCAGATCGGAAGACGAGGAGGAGGCCGGTGGCGTGTAGCTCGGCGCGGGCGAATCATAGCGCTGGGAGTTGCCGCCGCCATTATAGGTGAGCGGCTCCGAGTATGAATTCGCCGAGCGATCCGGGAAAATCGGCTGGGGGGAATCATAGACGCGGGAGGCAGCGCGGGTGCTGCCACCACCATAGCTGCCGCCGTTTTGTCCGTTTGCGTTGTAGTTGCTGCCACCGCCTTGGAACGGGTTGTGGGAAACATTCCCGACGTAGACCAGCCGCTCAGTGGGCCACGGGCGCTCGGAGGGCCGCGTCTGCACGACACTCGTGTCGTCGGGCCGCGGGCGCGGGCAGTAGGGCGAGGGCGGGCAGGTGACGGGACGGGGATGATGGAGCGGCGGGTTGGCGCAATAAGTCGGCAGCGTCGGGCAGACGGGGCGCGTGTGAGGCGTCGTGTAAACCGGGGTCGGCGTATAGTAACAGTTGCCGCCGGAGCCGAATCCATACGGATAAAAATCGTCGTAGCCGAAGCCCGAGTAACCGTAGCCGTAGCCGCCGCCGAAACGGAAACTCGCGCAGGCGCGCCGCCAGTTGAAATCATCGCCCCAGGTCGCGGCGTAGGTGTCGCCGCCGAGTTTGTTTTTCCGATACGTGGCGGAGACGAGCGTCCAGTCGGAGACTTTGAGCGCGCCGTTTCGCGCGACGACGACGTGGGCGATGTAGTCGGCGCGGAGCGGATTATCGATCACCACTTTTTCCTGCCGGCCAAAATAATTGGTCATGAACGCGAGCACCTCGTTTGTCTCGGCGGCGGTCATTTCGCCGTCGGTGCAGGTGATGACGATGGCCACGGTGGGCAGCGCCACGCGACGGTAACCGCCGACCTGCGAGAGGTGGCGCGACGCGGCGGGCCGGCCGGCGAACCGGTCGGCGGTGGTGCAGCCGGCGAGAAGAATCATCAAGGCGGACGCGCACAGGGCGCGGGTGCGAAGCGGGGTGGTTTTCATGGCGGCCTCGGGCTGATGCGGGTGGGGTGGCGATGTGCCGGCTGACGGTGGAAACATGCACGCGCGCGCTTCACTGGCAAGGCCGCTGGCGCGGCCGGGCCGCACTATTTCGAGAGCGGCGGCGTATCGGCCGTGCGCACGCTGAGCACAGCGATGGTCTGCGTCTCCCTCGCGCCGGAAATTTTCAGGATTACCTTTACGGGAATTTCATCGGAGGTGACACCGAGCTTGGAGAACATCGGATCGGGTTCGGCCGTCTGCGCCGGCGCGATTGAGAGCGTGGCCGGCCGCACGGCGAAGTTTCCCAGTTCGGAGCTGAATTCGAGAATCTCGATGGCGACGGGTTGTGGACCGTGGTTTTCAAGTTTCAAACGCAGCGTGACCGCCGGCAGCGGACTGCCCACCCCAAGGTGGACACGCGAATCGGGATCGGCTTCCTCGGCCGGCGATTCACCGCGTTCCGGACGGCTGTTGGGCCTCATCCTGCCTCCGCCGCGGGCGCCGCGTTGGTCGGGCCCACCGGCGGGGTGCCCGGGTTTGCGCCCCGAGCCGCGGCTCACCGTTATGGTCGCGGTGATCTTACCGCCGAAAAAATCCGCCGTGCCGCTCATCGCGACGAGGCGCTCCTTGGCGGCGGCTGTATCCGAGGATGGCTCGCGCGGCGGGGTTGTTTCGCAACCGGTGAAGGCGAGGCAGGCGAGTGCGACGGAGCCGGCGGCGAGCAGACGCGAGGCGGAAAAACGGAGCATAGTCCGAACTGTGACGTTGCCCGCCGGGAAATGTTGCCTCAATCCACCGCGAGCCCCATCGAAAAGCCGCATCTTCGGCCGCGCGCCCGCGTCTGGCTGGAAGATCGCAATGCCCACTGCATGGAACCAACTCCGCCGACCCCACTGGTCGACCTCGTCCGCCGCGCCCAGCGCGAAGACCCCGAGGCCCAGCGCGACCTCATCGTCGCCTACCAGCACCGCGTGGCCGGTTTTGTTTATGCGATCATCGGGCGGAGTGATGCGGTCGAGGATCTCGCGCAGCTCGTGTTTATCAAAATGGTCCGCGCCCTGGCGCGGCTTCAGGCGCCGGAGCAGTTCGAGTCGTGGCTCTTCCGCCTCGCGCGCAACACCTGCATCGACCACCTCCGCCGGCAGAAACTCCGCCGCATTTTTCTCCCCTTCGCGCCCGAGCACGAAGATGTGCCCGAGCCCGCCGGCGCCGTCGATTCCGAGGAGCTCGATGCTCTCCGCCACGCTCTCGCCCAACTTCGCCCTCAAGACCGCGTCCTCCTCGCGCTGGTGCAGGAAGGCCGCAGCCACGCCGAGATCGCGGGCACGCTCGGCACCAGCGTCGCCGCCGTGAAGGCCCGCCTCCATCGTGCTCGCGAACATCTCCGGGAACACTATCAACCACACCATGAAAACTGAACCAGACGCTTGGTCACAACTCCAGCGCCACGCCGCCGGCCGCATCGCGCCGGGCTTTGCCGATCGCGTCCTCCGGGCCGCCCGGGCCGGGGCCGAGGCTGCGCCCACCTTCCTCAGCTACTGCGCGCTCAGCGCCGCCACCGCCGCGCTCTGCCTTGCCGCCGTCGCATTTTTCGGCTCCCCCGCCGACGCGGACCGCGATCCCAACACGCCCGGCTGGCAGCAAATCGCGGACGAAGCCGACGATCTCGCCGCCACTTCCTGATGAAGCAACGCGTCATCGTCGCCCTGCTGACCGTGCTGATCTTTGGCGCGGGCTTTGCCGGCGGTCTCTGGACCGAGCGGCACCGCCCGCTGCCGCCGCCCCCCGCCGCGCTCCTCGGTGAGTTTACCAACGCGCAGCCGCCGGCGGATAAAAACGCCCGGGCTGCCGAAACGATAGCCGCGCCCAACGCGCCGAAGCCCTACAACCGCGCGCAGCTCGTCGCCGACATCGAAAAACTCCGCCCGCAGATCGACGCCTATCGCACCCGGCTTCAGGTGATCGACCGCGATTTCGACGCCGCCTTTGCGGTCATTCTCAATCCGGAGCAGCGCCAGATTTTCGACGCCAAGCAGGCGCGCGATCAGAAACGCCACGCGGACTTCGAGTCGAAGGCACTGGCCGCGCCTCAGGTCCCGCTGAGCGAGGAAGAGATTGTCCGCCTGCGCCAGCGCCCCTTTGAAATGGCGTTTTGGAAAGTGTCCGTCACTGGCTGGCTCGAGCAGGTCGCGAAAGACTACAAGTTGGACGCCCAACAGCAGGCCGCCGCGCGCCAAATCGTGCTCACCCGCCGCGAAAAATTCCTCGCCCTCGTCGATTCGACTCCGCCCCCCACCTTCAAGCTCACCGCGCTGGCGACCTCGATTAAACCGCTGATGGATCCCGCCCAGCCCGCGCCACCCCTGCTGACCAAGTAGTCCACGTTTCCCGCCGACGGGCTTGACCGTCGCCAGTGCCGCCGCGTGAATGGCCCGCATGGTGCCCAGCGTCCTCATCGTCGACGACGAGAAACACACCCGCGAGGGTCTCCAGCAGGCGCT
>JANYBX010000157.1 GCA_025360615.1 Opitutia bacterium | reverse complement strand
TAGACGATGCCGATGCCACCACCGAGGGAGAAATAAGTGATGCCATACTTCGCCTTCAGCTCGGCCGCGAAGGGCGCGACTTTCGCCACCGCTTCGGCGAACGGGCCGACGTCGGTGAGCTGCGAGCCGATGTGCATCTGCACGCCGCGGAGTTCGAGATGCGGATACTTCGACGCGGCCTCGTAGGCGGCGGCGGCGAATTTCAGCGGGATCCCAAACTTGTTGTCGCTCTTGCCCGTCGTGATCTTCGCGTGCGTGTGGGCGTCGACATCCGGGTTGATGCGGATGGCGATGGGCGCCTTCACGCCGAGTTTGCCGGCGACGTGGTTGATGCGCGCGAGCTCGGGCTCGCTCTCGACGTGGAATGAAAAAATCCCGTTTTGAAGCGCGAGGGCGATCTCCGCCTCCGTCTTGCCGACGCCGGCAAACACACTGCGCTTCACGTCCGCGCCGGCAGCGAGCACCCGGCGGAGTTCGCCGCCGCTCACGAGATCGAAAGCCGCGCCCAGCCGCGCAAAATGGCGGAGCACCGCGAGCCCGGAGTTGGCCTTCATCGCGTAGCAAAGCTGCACGTCGAGCCCCGCCAAACCGTTCGCGAGCCGTGTGTAGTTTTCGGCCATCGTGGTGGCGCTATAGACATAAGTCGGCGTGCCGTAGAGACGGGCGACCTCGGCGAGATCGACGGATTCGCAGTGCAGATTTTGGCCAACGTAGCGGAAGTGGTGCATGACGGTGAAAAAGGCGTGTAAAGCTGGCGAGATAGCGAGTTTCCCCTTGAAAAAACGAACCCAAAATTGCGTCATGCGACTGTGCCTCGTTTCCTCCGCCACCTCTGCCACCGCCCGGCCCTCCGTTTCGGGCTGACGCGCGATCGCCGAGGCGGCCGGCTGCGGGATTCGCAGTTCGCGAGTTTCATGGCGCAGAACAACGGAAAGCGGCTCGACACGGATTTTCAGGATGCGATGTTGCGCGGCCGGAAACTGCTCCGGCGGACGCTGGTGCTGGGCACGGCAGCCGGCGCGGCGTGGTTCGCCCTCGAAAGCGCCAAGGCGCTCTCGATCTTCTGAGCCTGGCCTTGCGGTTTCGCCGCGGACCATTTTGCGTCACGCGATGCCCCCTCGCCTTTTTCTTCGCACCGGCTGGCTGCTGGCCGGATTGATCACCCTGTTGTTCACTTCTGGCTGCGGCAGCGGCTATAACTTGGGCAACATCACGGTGAACCTCGTGAATTTCATGCCCGCGAGCGCCGCGCTGCTTGAGTCGAGCGGCGTGATGACGCTCCGCTATACGAACGAAAACACGATTCCCATCGGCCTCTCCGGCTCGACGCACAAAATTTTTCTGAACGGCAGCTACGTGGGAAAAACCGTCAGCAAGCAGCCCCTCGGGCTCGCCGCGCTGAGCACGATCACGCAGGACGTGACGGTTAACTTTGAGAATCTCGCGCTCGTGAAACAGCTCGTCGCGATGCGCGACCAGCAGACCGCCAGCTACCGGGTCGACAGCATCCTCTACCTCACCAGCGGCGAGGAAAACCTCAGCATCAAGACGAGCAGCACCGGCAGCGTGGACCTCCGAGCACTCGCGCCGCTGATGCGCTGAGCGGTATTTTCGAACCGCCCGGGTCGCAGATGGCGAGCTTGCCCTCGCTCCGAAGGGCCCGCTTTCAGCTCCCGCCGCCCGTGCTCGCGGGCGCGGGCTTGAACGCATCGCGCAGCGTGGCCTTCAGGTAGTCGCGGTTCAGGCGCGCGATGAAATCGTGCGAGATGAGCTTCGGGCACGCCGCGCTGCACTCGTATTGATTCGTGCAACTCCCAAAACCCTGCGCGTCCATCGTGTTCACCATCGCGAGCACGCGGCGATCGCGCTCGGCCTGGCCCTGCGGGAGTAGACCGAGATGGCCGACTTTCGCGGCAACGAAGAGCATCGCGCTGGCGTTCTTGCACGCGGCCACGCACGCGCCGCAGCCGATGCATTGCGCGGCATCCATCGCGAGATCGGCGTCGCCCTTCGGCACCGGGAGAGCGTTGGCCTCGGGCGCGGAGCCGGCGCGCGCGGTGATGAAACCGCCCGCCTGCTGAATCTTGTCG
>JANYBX010000147.1 GCA_025360615.1 Opitutia bacterium | reverse complement strand
CGCGAAGGAAACCACGAAGTTGAAAAAAGCCTGGCGCGCCGCGGGCTGTCTTCTCCCCTACATGGGCTTCAACCTCATCCCGCTCTCCGTGATTCCGGAAATTCGCATCACCGACCGCGGCCTCGTAACGGTGCCGGGCATGCAGCAATTGCCGCTGTTTTCACCGGCGAGCTGACCCGACTGTAGGAGCGGCTTTATGCCGCGATTCCGAAAACCATCGCGGCGTAAAGCCGCCTCTCCCTTCAAAATCCGTTCACCGCCGCGATCACATGATCGACCTGCGCGTCGGTCAGCTCGGGGAAAATCGGGAGGCTCACGCAATTCGCCGCCGCATGCTCCGCCACCGGGAACGAACCCGGCCCGTAGCCCAGGCCGGCGTAGCATTTCTGGAGATGGAGCGGCACGGGATAAATCAGGTCGGAGCCGACATCGTGCTTTGCGAGATGCTCGCGGAGGGCGTCCCGCTTCGGATGCAAAATCGTGAATTGGTGAAACACGGATTGTCCGTAGCCCGGCTGTTCCGGCCGACGCACGTCGGCGAGTTTGATCCCGGCGAGATACCGCGCCGCGATGGCCTGCCGCCGCGCGGTCCACGCGGCGAGATGGGGCAACTTCACATTGAGCAGCGCGCCTTGAAACCCATCCATGCGGAAATTTCCGCCCACGATGTCGTGGTAGTAGCGCCGGTCGGAACCATGCACGCGAATGTGCCGGGCGCGTGTGTGGATTTCCTCGCGGCGCGAAACAAACGCACCGCCTTCGCCGCAGCCCCCGAGATTTTTCGTCGGATAAAAACTGAACGTGCCGACATCGCCGATGGTCCCGACGGGGGTGCCACGGTAATTCGCCCCGACCGCCTGCGCACAATCCTCGATCACGAAGAGACCGTGCAACCGGGCGAAGGCCATGATCTCGTCCATCCGCGCGGGCTGGCCGAAGAGATGGACGACGATGATACCCTTCGTGCGCGGCGTAAGCGCGGCAGCGAGTTTCGCGGGATCGAGGTTAAACGTGCCCGGTTCGATGTCGGCGAACACGGGAGTCGCGCCGACGTAGTTGATGCCCCACGCCGAGGAGATGAAAGTAAACGGCGTGGTGATGACTTCGTCGCCCGGTCCGAAACCGGCGATCATGCAGGCGACATGGAGCGGTGACGTGCCGCTGTTCATTGCCAGCGCGCGCGGATAGCCGAGCGTGGCGGCGAAGGCGCGTTCGAAGTCCTCCACGTCCTTGCCGAGGCAAAAGCGCGTGGCGTCATAGGTCGCGGTCAGCGCGGCGAGCGCCTGCTCGCGCAGCGCGCGGTGTTGCAGGCTGAGATCGAGGAAGGGGACTTTCATTTGGCAGAGCCTGCTTGCGAGCGACGAGCGAGGTTGGCCCTCAGACGAAGAGACCGTCGCGCATGGGGCGCGTGAAGTCGCAGCGCCCGGCGATGTCGGGATTGTGCGTGACGAGAATCACGGCCTGCCCGTTTTCCTTCGCGAGCCGGGTCAGCAGATCGAACACAATCGAGGAGTTCTTCACGTCGAGATTCCCCGTCGGCTCGTCGGCGAGGATGATCGAGGGCTGGTTGGCGAGAGCGCGCGCGACGGCCACGCGCTGCTGTTCGCCCCCGGAGAGCTGGGTGCCGAGCCGGTGCGTTTTCTCGCCGAGCCCGACCGAGGTGAGCAACTGGTGGGCGCGGTCCGTCATCTGATCGGGCGTGAGCTTTCCGAGTTTGCGCATCGGCATCATGACGTTGTCGAGCGCGGAGAACTCGAGCATCAGAAAGTGAAATTGAAAAACAAAGCCGATGTGCTCCCCCCGCGCCGCGGTGCGCGCGGCATCGTCGCTATTGGACATGAGCTGACCGTTGATCGAAATCTCCCCCTCCTCCGGCTGGTCGAGGAGCCCGAGAAGATAGAGCAGGGTGGATTTCCCGCAGCCCGAGGGGCCGACGATCGCATAGACGTCACCGCTTCTGGCTTCGAAAGAGACACCCTTTAACACATGCACGCGACCTTCACCCTCGCCGAGGTAGCGGTGCAGGTTGGTGCAACGGAGAGCGATGGTGCGATTTTCGGCCATGGATGAATTATTGCGCCGTGCCGCGGACGATATCGCCGGGCTCAAGTCGGGCCGCGCGACGCGCTGGAATTAGGCTCGCGACCATGACCGTGACGATCGCCGTGAGCGACGCCTCGACGAAGTGCCACGGGGTCAAATTGACTATGAAATGCTTCGTGGCAAAAATGCCGGTGATGCCGCCCCGCGGCAGCGGCATCTGCGAAATCGCGTAGGTGGCGCCACCGCCAAACAGCGATCCCGCGACAATCCCCACCGCGAGCACGATCACCGCCTGCCACAGAAAAATCTGGGTGATGTCGGATCGTTCATAACCCATCGATCGCAAGATCGCGATATCCTTGGTCTTTTCGAGGACGATCATCGCGAGGGTGTTGAACATCGCGAGGCCGGCGATCAGCGTGAAAACAGAAACCGTGATCCCAGAGGATATTTTCAGCGCACTAAACGCGGAGAGCCAGGATTTCTCGCGCTCCTGCCAGGGTTCCGCGCTATGTCTCAACACCTCTTCCATATGCAGGGCGTCCTGTGGGGCTCGATAGGGATCGTTCAGATTGAGTTGGATGAAAGTAACGCCGGTCGGTTTCTTCAACAATGACCGCGCCTCGCTCAGCCGCACATAGACGCGTGATTTATCAATGTCCCTCACCCCGGTTTCATAGATCCCGCAAATCCGATAGCGACGTGCGGGTTGCTGGTTCAAGGGATCAATCAGAATCGAACTATCGACTTGGAGATGCAGCCGGGCCGCCAACACGCTGCCGATCAGCACGCCGCTCGGGGTATCGCGGAAAACATCCAAGCTTCCCTCGATAACCTGGGACTTTAGGACCGACACCTTCACGTGCTGGTCGATTTCAATGCCGAAAATTTGCGCGCTCTCATTCTTAAATGAGCTGCGCACTTGGATGTTGCCGCGGAGCACCGCCGATGCGCCGGATACATTCGCGAAATTCGCCAGGGCCTCGATGATCTGCGTCGGCTCCTGCACGCCTTCAATATACTTCCGTCCCTCCTCCCGGGCGCTGACCGTGAAATCCGAAGTCTCCGATGTTTTGATCGCGTGGATCGTGTCCTGGATTTCGTCCTGAATCCTCATCGCCCCATCGGTGCCAAGGATGGTCTTAATGAAAAATTCCTCGAAACCGCTCGTGGTCGCCTGAGTCACGATAAACAGGCCGACACCAATGATGGTGCAGGCCAGACTCATCGTCATCGCGCGCTTTTTTGCGGTGAGAAAACGGAAGGCGATGCGAAAATTGGGCGACATGAAACGCGTGAAATGTTCGGCGCGGAAACCGGCGGCGCGCAGGACAGCTCGCTACTGCTTGACCGCCTCGACGCGGACCCGGTCGCCGTCGCGAAATTTGTCCAATTTCTCGACGATCACTTGTTCGCCCACGTCGATCCCCTTGAGGATTTCCACCACGTCCATCGCGCGATAACCCACTTCGACCTTGCGCAACTGCACCCGCCCATCGGACACGACGTAGATTTGGTCGTTGTTGAAGAGGGCCCGCCGGGGAATCTGAATCGCGTTCGCCCGCTCGGCCAGGATGACGCTGACCTCTCCGGTAATACCGGGCACGAGTTTCTCCGGCTCGATCTTCACGTCTAGAAAGATGACGTAGCGCTGGGTTTCCGGATCGGCCGTCGGAAGAATCTTGATCACGTAGGCGTCATACAGGGTGGCGCCGTAAACCAGGAATTTAACTGCGGCTTTTTGCTGAAGCTTAATCCCGGCAAAGTTCTCCTCGCTGATTTTCGCCTCCACAGTGCGGGTGAGCGTGATGAGCGTGGCGATCGGCGTCTTCGCCGCCAGCAGCTCCGGCGGGCGCTTAAAGACGGCGGTTACCTGACCGTCGAAAGGCGCTGTAATCGTCATCTGCTGGCGCTCGGTTTTCTTGACCTTCAAGGCGGTCTTCAAGCCGGCAATCAGTGATTTGTTGCTGATTTCCTCCAGTGCCACCGCCTGCTCGATGATTTGGAATTGGCGGCGCTGTTTCACGATTTCGGAAAGTGAAACCCCTCCGGCCTGATAATTGTGCTCCGCAATATCGAGCGCATCCTTGGCGTTGTCGCGATTGATCTTGGTCGAGGATCCGACCGCGATCCGGGCCTCTGCCGCCTCGTAGTCGCTCTCCAGCCGCTCGATTTCCAGATTGATCTTGGTCGGATCGATCTGCGCCACGACCTCGTCTTTTTTAACTTTTTTGCCCGGGTCGAGTTCACTCGATAACAGCCGCCCTTCAGCTTCGCTCGTCAGATCCTGCGGATATTCCTCACGCACCGTGACGCTGCCCGTCACCTGATTTAAAGCGGTCTTCCGGTACGCGGCCGCAGTATAAGCCGTCGGGCGCAGACTGAAGTTGATGACAATCCCGGCGACAGCAATGACGACGGTCACGATGATCAGTCGGAGGCCTGCACCGGATTTTTTGATCGGCTTAGTGGACATAGCGGGCGGGGAGATAGTTCATCGCGGGATCGGCACCGGCGAGCGAAACGAAGTCGGACCAACTGGAAAGGAACGCGGCGCGCGCCGTGGCCAGCACGCTTTGATACGTGTAAAAGGCAGAGGCGGTCTCGTCCACGGCGGCTTGGGGCACGTTGCCCAGTTTGGCCTCCTCCCTGACGTGATTGAGTGCCGCCTCGACCAGTTGCATGCGCCGCTCCGTGAGCTCCAGCGCCCGCGCATTAATCACGAGGGTCTTTTGAAGATTCTGCGCATTATCGAGCGTGAGCAGGACCTGATTTTGCAGGATACGCTCATAATAACGCTTGGTGGCGAGCGCCGTCATTTTGGCCCCGCGCGTGGCGAAGCCGTCAAAGATCGACCACGTGGCAATGACGGACATCGACTGGGAATTGATGGCGGTCGTGGATGGCTTTTGAACTTCTGTGATGGTTTTTCCATCTGCATCCTTCACCTCCTTGCCTGAAGCCTTATCGGTCACCGGTATCCTCACGCCTGTGGCCGTGGTGGAATTGACCTGGCTGATTCCGGCATTGGCATAGACCTTGGGTAGCAGCCGAACCTTCGCGATTTTGTAACCCAAGTCTGCCGAGCGGACATTCATCGCGGCCACTTGGGCCGTAAATGTGCCCTCCGCGTTGTCACGACGCAAAAGCGCCAGAAGGCTTTCACTCGTGGCGACCGAAAACGCCGGCTTCCCAATCTCCGCGGGGATGAGGCTGTCTTCGAATTCGGCATAGCCCACGAGATGGGCGAAAAGCCGGCGCGAATGCTCGTAATCCTGCATGGCCCGATCAACCGCCAGCCGGGCTTCATCGAGCGTAAGAGTCGGGCTGACGAGTTCGCCCTGAGAAATGGCACCGTTGGCCAGCTTCGCTTTTTCAACCTCCAAGGCCGCGTCACTGATTTTGAGCCGGAAATTCACGCCGACCAGCCCGGCCTTCTTCGCGATGAGCGCCATGTATTGCGTCCGCAGGCTGGCCGCGAACAGCCGATAGGCTTCCGCGTGATTTTTCTGCGAGATGAGCACCCCGATCCGGGCGATCTCACTTTGATTCCGGATCGCGCCCCACTGGAAAAGCGACTGGCTCACGCCAAGGTTATACAGAAGCCCGTTGTCCTTGGAACTCGCGCTCCCGGAAACTGAACTCTTACCATTGGTGTATTGGAGCGTCGCCCCCAGATTCGGATAACGCTGCGCGTCCTGCTGCAACTGCGTCGCCTCCGCCTGCACGGTCGTGATCTCGCTCAAAATCATCTGCGGCGCCTGCTTGAGCGCAGCCTGTAAAATGGGTTTCAGGCCGGGCAAATAATCCTCCGGCATCGAGCCTTCCACCACGGGGAGTTCGGCGCGAACCACGCCCAGTCCACCGATAAAAAATCCTGCCAGTAAAGCCGTCCGGCGCAAATGCAGCCGTGTCACAGAGTCATTAAAAAACATCATGGTTTGAGTCTGAATTAAACGGGCAGACGGCGAGAAAACCAAACTGTTGGCAATCCCAAATCCCGATCCCGTTGCCGCTCAGACCGCGAACTCGCGATGACGTTGCGAAAATCATTCGCCATCCCGCTCGCCGCAGCCAAAACACTTTTTCGTTTTCGTTTCCCGCGCCGTGAAAATCCCCCTCCTCGATCTCGCTCCCGTCTATCGCGAACTGCACTGCGATCTCGATGCCGCCTACCATCGCGTGATGGACTCCGGCCAGTTTCTCCTTGGTCGCGAACTCGCCGCCTTCGAGGAGGAATACGCCCGCTCCGTCGGCGCCGCACACTGCGTCGGCGTGGCCAACGGTCTCGAAGCCCTGCAACTCGTCCTCATGGCGCGCCGCCTCGACCCCGGCGACGAGGTGATCGTGCCCGCCCACGGTTACATTGCCACGTGGCTCGCCGTCACCTATGCCGGCGCGCGCCCCGTCCCGTGTGAATGCGACGAGCGCACCTACAACCTCGACGCCACCCGCGCTGCCGCCCTCATCACGCCGCGCACGAAAGCCCTTCTGCCGATCCACCTCTACGGCCAGTGCGCCGACATGGCGGCGCTCAACGCCCTCGCCGCGCGCCACGGCCTCTTCGTCCTCGAAGACGCCGCGCAATCCCACGGCGCCCGCACGCCCGACGGCGCCTCGGGCGCGCTCGGCCACGCGGCGGGCATCAGTTTTTATCCCAGCAAAAATCTCGGTGCGTTCGCCGACGCCGGCGCGGTCACGACGAACGACGCCGAACTCGCCGGGAAAATCCGCTCTCTCCGCAACTACGGTTCGCGCGAGCGTTACCACCACGACGCGCCCGGCCTGAATTCCCGCCTCGACGAACTCTCCGCCGCCGCCCTCCGAGTCAAACTACCCCACCTCGCCGCGTGGAACGCCCGCCGCGCCGCCCTCGCCGCGCGTTATCTTTCCCAGCTCGCCGGCGTCGGCGATCTCGTCCTGCCCTTCGTCCCCGCGTGGGCCGAGCCGGTGTGGCACCTCTTCGTCGTGCGCACCGCTCATCGGACCGCCTTGCAACAACACCTCACCGCGCGCGAGATCGGCACGCAGATTCACTACCCGATCCCGCCGCATCTCTCCGGCGCCTATCGGGACGCCGGGTGGAAACGCGGCGATTTCCCCGTGGCCGAAAAACTCGCCGACGAAGTCCTGAGCCTGCCGATCAGCCCGCACCACACCGCCGAACAGATTGACACCGTGTGCGCCGCCGTGCGCTCGTTCTTCGACCAACGATGAGCGTCTCCACGTCCCCCGCCCCCGCGCCCAACTTCGCCCGCCGGCGCGATCTCTGGTGGCAATTCACGGTTCGCACCGTCGAGCAGCGGCATCGCGGCAGCCATCTCGGCCTCGTTTGGGCCGTGCTCAACCCGGTGCTCATGCTGGCGCTTTATTTCACCGTGTTCGGCTTTATTCTCGGAGGTAAACTGGGCGGACTTCCCAATGAGACGCCCACGGATTACGCCCTCGCGATCTTCCTCGGCCTGATCCTCTACCAACTCCTTGCCGAGAGTTTCGTGGCCGCGCCAGGGATCATCATTGGCAGTCCGAACCTGGTCAAAAAAGTCGTTTTCCCGCTGGAGATTCTCCCGCTCGCTCATCTCGGGGCCATTTGGTTTCACTCGCTCATCAGCCTCGGCCTGCTCCTGCTCGGCGCCGCGTTTTTCGGCCGCGGCCTACATGTCGCCGGCCTCGTGTGGCTGCCCGTCATCCTCGCGCCGCTCGCGCTGCTTTCGATCGGCATCGGCTGGTTGTTTTCCGCTCTCGGCGTGTTTTTCCGCGACATCACCCAGGCGATGCCGTTTTTCACGCAGATCCTCCTCTACGTCAGCCTGGTTTTTTTCCCCGTCTCGAAAGTCCCGCCCGAACTCATGTTGATTCTGAAATGGAATCCTCTCCTCCACACCATCACGCTCGCGCGCTCCGCCGTGCTCTGGGATTTGCCGCTCAACTACCGGCACCTCGCCTACACCTACGTCGTGGGCGCGGCCGTCTTTTTCGCCGGCCGCTGGGCTTTTCTGAAATTGAAACCCACCTTCGCGGACGTGCTCTGACCTTGCGCTCCTCCCGCCGTTTTCGCCGCGCAATTCTTTAAGATTGCGGTTCGCCGGCCCGAGCGGCATCTCCCCCATTTCCGCTCTGCCCGACGGAGCCTTTTCATTTTTAATCACGTCATGTTCCAAACCCTGACCGCTCGCCTCCAGCCCCGCGCCCTCACCGTGCTGGCCAGCGCGATTCTGACTTTCGCCGCCTTCACCGCTGGCTGCACCAAACAGACCGAGCCGCAGCCCGTCCGCGAGGCCGAGGCCCAGCGTCTTTACGAGCGCGCCGATCTTTTCGTGAAGAAAATCGGCGAGGGCGAATACTCCTACGACTACATCAATTTCCACTACAATCAGGCGCTCAAAAACGTGGACCGCGTGCTCTCCGCCTACCCCGACACCGTCGTCGGCCAAAAGCTGCAACGCGGCGAGCTGAAGCTGGGCAAATTCACCCTCGATCATTTTCGCAACGCCGTCCTCGCCCAGCTTGGCGACATGAAGGAAGCCACCGAGACGCCGGTGAACTGCGCGATCTATCTCCACAATCTCCCCGAGGCGAACCGCGCCGAATCCCGCGAGGCCCTTGGGCAAATTCTCGAGACGCTTTGCCGCATGGTGCGCTCCGACGAAGCCCTGATTTTCCCCACCCTCGCCGAGGATAAAACCTTCGCAAAGGAAACCATCATCCGCACCGTTTCGCGCTACCTTCAGGACGGCATCTCGCTCAGCCTCGTCCAAGGCGCGGCTGAAAACGAACAGCCCATCCTCGCCGGTGCCTATCTCGAAGGTCTCGCCGTCGGCGGCCTGAAACTCGAAAACATCGAGGATCTCACTGAGCGCTTTAAGTCACCCACCCGCCTCGTCGAGCTCGGCGTCCTCCGCGGCATGATCGAGCGCGAAGGCCAAGTTTACCGCGATCAATACGACAAGGTGAAAAAGGAGCGCGAGCGCGCCGCCCTTCAAGCCGCCAAAGACACGGGCAAGACCATCGAGCCGCCCAAGGAAGCGCCTGTGCGCTACGACGTCGCCGCCTACTACACCGCGAAATTCGGCACCGATCCTCTCCCGGGGGCCGTCGCCGCACTCGCCAGTTTCAAAGCTCTCCAAGGCCAGCTCGATGAAGCCCGCCCGCTCGTCGCCAAGCTCGACGATTCCGCCAAAATCGCCGTCCTCGGCGCTTACTACGAACACCTCGGCCTCGTCGGCCAGCTCACCGGCCGGGAAAAACTTCACCGTCAATTCGGCCTGAGCCCTGACGGCGTCGCCCGCGCCCAAATGAAACTCGTGGAATTCCTCGCGCAAAACGCCAAATACGCCGAGGCCGACGCACTCCAAGCCGCCGGCACCGCCGAGTTCCCGCAGTTTCGCGATCAGTTCATCCGTGCCCGCTGGCGCGGCCGTTTCTACTCCCGTGAAGAGCTATTCTACCTCGATGCGAAGACCATTCCGAACATGGAAATCAAAGACCCCGCCGTCTGCGCCGAGGTGCTCCTCGACTGGTTTCTCTCGCCCAACCGACTCCTGCGCGGCACCTCGTGGGGCGGTGACGCGATCATCTTCAAATATTTCTCGATGCAACGCGAAGACCGCCCCACCTCGCGCCAGCTCTTGAACAAAGATAAAAAATCCGGCCCTTAAAGCCGACTCGTGCCGAGCGCTTTCGGCTTTTGCTCTTCCCGCCTTTCTCCGCTTTCCGCCCGGCATGACGATTTTCGACCACACCTCTAATTCCGCGACGTCGGCCGGGATCATCTTCAACACCTACTGGTTCGTCGCCTTCGCCGCGATTGTCGTCCCGGTTTACTGGCTCCTGCGAAAATCTTTCCTGCGGATGCCGTTCCTCGGCCTCGCGTGCGTTACGTTTCATTATCAGTTCGCCGGCCCGGCGGGCATGGCGCCGATCATCGCGCTCGGCATCGTCACTTATTTTCTGGCGCTGACCCGCAACCGCACCGCCTGCGCCGCCGGCATTGTGCTGAGCGTGCTCGCGCTCTGCTTCTACAAATACACGCATTTCCTCACGGTCGATTTGCTGGGC
>JANYBX010000066.1 GCA_025360615.1 Opitutia bacterium | reverse complement strand
GGCACCTCTCCGCGAAAATAATCGTATTATTTCCGTCAAATCCGCCCGGGGATTTCCCCTCATTCGGCCGGCGCTGGCTTAAAATCCCCCCTTGAGCAGGTTGCGCGCAGCGCCGGGGCGGGTCGCTGCGTCAGCCGCAATCGTGATGGCTCCCCGTCAATTCCACTCGCCGTCATCCCGCAGAAAAGACGACCCGGCCACCCGCCTCCATCCCCGTGCAAATTTTCGCACAATTGGTGTGAATTTCGCTTAGAAGGCTGCTCCTCTTCTCTTTTGCCCGGATCCGCAACCTCCCGTCCATGCCTTCCTCCGTCCAAACTCTCCCGCCCTCACCCGACCCAGCCGACCCGCGCCTGCTCGCGTATCTCAACCTGAAGCTCCACGAGATCGGCCAGCCCGGCGTCACCCTCGCCGCGCGCGATGAGTTCGCCGGCTTCGTCGATCACTTCCTCACTCTGAGCCGCGAGAAAGACCGCGCTCTCGCCCGCCATCTCTGTCCCGTCGACCAGCGCATTCAGAATTTTATCTACTACACGCTCGATGGCGATGAAAGCGCCCCGCGCCTCCCGGCCACCACGCTCGTCCTCGACCGCCCCGGCCTCGCCCGCGCGCTTTCCCTTCCCGTGGGTCGCGACGAACACCACAGCAGCATCCTCGCCTCGCTCCGTGTCCGCCAAGGCGTCCTCCACAACCCCCGCAGCGACCGCCGCACCACGCAGGGGATTTTTCATGTCACCGAGGGCGGCCTGCCGATCCCCAACGACAAGAAGGCCGTGCCTCCCGCCGTCTTCAGCCGCCTCCTCGCCGCCGCGCTCCAACCGCCCGCCGAACTCCTGCGCCTCCCCTTCACCGCCGCCGCGGCGAAACCCGCCGAGTGTTTTGTTTCGCTCCATTTGCGCCCCGTCGTCGTGCCCGCCGTGCCCGGCTTCACCCCGCGGCGCTCGATGGAAACGCGCCTCTTCGCCCCCGGCGCACTCGTCGCGAATCTCGATTTCGTTGAGAGCATCTTCGGCAACGCCGGCGATCCCCACCTCCCGGAAAACGATGCCGGCCTCGATCCCGCCCACTGGACTGGCCACACCGGCTGCATCATCCTCGCGACCCATCTGAATAGCCTGAAAAAACGCGACCTCGGCCTCCCCGCTTTCGCCGACGCCACGGTCCGCCAGCAGCGCGATGGCATGTGCTGGAAATCCCCCGACGAACTCTACAACGATGGTGGTGCCTTCAAACTCACCGCCCGCAGCGCCGCCGGGGTCGTCGTCACGCTCATCTCCGACAATTATTTCGGCTACTGCAAAAAAGAGGTGAAGACCCAGATCAGCTACGCCGCGAATCTCCTCGGCCGCGCCGAGGAGGAACACGCCGGCGGCGCGATCGTTTTCCCCAGCTACGATCTCGGCGAGGATTTTCAACTCGCGACCAATCTCCCGGACGTCACCCACACCTTCGCCGAAGCCCTCGCGCTCCTCGGCGACCGCGCCGAACTTCAACCCGGCGGCTGGGCCCGCGACTGCGTCTGGCCCGCCGTGTGTTATGTGCCGCAGGATGCCCGCTTCGATCTCCGCACCCAGCGCATCACCTGGCGCGACGCCGCCGGGAAAGACTGCCTTCTCAAGCTCCTCCCCGCCTCCACCTACGTGCTGCCCTCCGGCTACAAGGTCGAGATGGCCCGCCCCGAGGAAGGCCGCCGCTGGACGCTGCGCGGCACCACCGCCGAGGGTCTCCTCTGCCACAAGCCCTGCACCGTCTCCGGCGGCGGCAAATCCGAAATCTCAAAACCCATCTCCGACGCGATGTTCACCGGCCCGGTATTCGTCAGCGATCTCGCCAAGGATCTCGATCAGGTCGAGGCCATCCTCGCCCACGATTTCCGTTCCCGGTTCCGGAATTTCGACCCTGCCCAAGCCCGCGGCCGTCCCATCCTGAGCCCCGAGCGCTCGCTCGGCTCCGTCGTCAAACTCCTCAGTCGCAGCCCGGATTATTCCGACGTCTACAACGAGTGGCTCGCCACCATTCCGCGCTCGATTCGCGATCTCGTGCTGCTGCTGAAGCGGCTCTACAAGCCGGCTTGGGGCAGCAACTGGCGCCAGCACTTCACGGTCGA
>JANYBX010000013.1 GCA_025360615.1 Opitutia bacterium | reverse complement strand
CGAGCCGGGGGTGAGAGAACAAACTAAGCGCCCGGCCCGGCGGTTCATAGCCATTGAATGAGGAGGTGTCTCGCGAAGGAGACGAAGGGAGCGAAGGTTCGAACCGTGGAATTCCTTCGCCTCCTTCGAATCCTTCGCGAGACAATTGGTCGGCATTGAATGGCGATTTTCGCGGGAGAACGTGAAGCGTGTTGGCGGAATCGAACCGCCGGTCGGAGACGGGCGCTACTTCGCCTCGTCGTAGTGGCGGAGGGAGAGGGTGTCGCCGAGCTGGAGGCTGGCGGTGGTGGCGGCGTTGCCGAGATTGCGGGCGAGGAGGAAGAAATTTTCGGCGTGGGGGAGGGCGACCCATTCGCCTTTTTTCACGCTGGAGAAATCGCGGCCGTAGAACACGCGGTAGCTTTGGTCGCGAACGGTGAGGCGAAAATACGTGCGCGGCCGGATGCCGGCGGCGACGAAGTCGGCGGGCTGGGCGTCGAGGATGACGTTGCCCGAGGGGTCGAGGATTTCAGTGATGCGCGCGGTGAAGCCGCGGCCGTCGGCATCGGGGGTGACGAGCGAGGGTTGGGGATCGGCGGCGATGGTCGCGTCGAAATCGGGCGAGCCGGACGCGGGGCGGGGGAGGGCGTCGCGGCCGCGGTCGATCCAGGCGTTGAGAGCTTGGAGGGCGGCGAGGCGTTCGCGTTGGTTGATGTTGACGTGGCCGTCGCGCGAGACGCGGAAGAGCGCGGGGCGGATGCTGGCGGGGCGGTTGGTCTTGACGGTGACGTAGGCTTTGGGGCCTTCGAGTTCGCTCTGATTGCTAAGGAAGATGAGCGGGATGGTGGGCTGAACCGAGAGAGCGATGGTGAGGTTGGCCTCCTTGGCGGAGAGCGCGGCGCCGATGGCGACGGCGCCGGCGTAGAGTTCGGGTTCGCGCTCGGCGATGAGGGTGACGATGAGCCCGCCCATGGATTCGCCTTCGAGGATCACGCGGTCCGGCGTGCCGTAGGTTTGGGCGATGTGCGCGCGGAGGGCGTCGAGATCGGAGATGGCATCGGCGACGATGGTGCCGTTGCGGCGGTAACTGGTGGTGGCGATCATCCAGCCTTCGTCGAGGAGGGCGCGGCGGGAGAGCTGGTCAGGGAGGAGGTCGGCGGTGAGCCGGGCTTTTTCGTCGCGGTAACCATGCGCGATGAGGAGGAGACGGCGGTTCCAATGCAGGGGGTGGGCGATGGAAAATTTCGCGCCGGCGAGTTCGCCGGTTTCGAGGCGGGGAGCGGGGGCGACGGGGGCGGAGAAAAGCAGCAACGCTTGAAAGAAGAAACCGATGAAACCGGGAAACAGACGGCGACTGTGCATGTGGGAATTTATTTCGGGCTTTCGCGAGAGAGTCGAATGGGGTTTGTCTGAAGGGATGAAACTCGAAGCGTTGGTCAAACCCTCGGTGCTCACGCAGCCGGTCTATGAACCGGGCAAACCCATCGAGGATGTGGCGCGCGAGCTGGGGCTCGATCCGGCGGGGATCATCAAGCTGGCGTCGAACGAAAACCCGTGGGGTCCCTCGCCGCGGGCGGTGGCGGCGGCGAAGGCGGCGCTGGAGCAGGGCCAGCTTTATCCGGACGGCGGGTGTTTCGCGCTGCGGCAAAAACTCGCGGCGGCGCGCGGGCTGGGCGCGGACCAGTTCGTCGTGGGGAACGGCTCGAACGAAATCATCGAGCTGCTCGGGCATGTTTTCCTGGGCGCGGGCGACGAGGTGGTGTTCGGCGCGCCGGCGTTTGTCGTCTATAAACTGGTGACGCTGCTCTTCGGCGCGAAGGTGGTGGAAGTGCCATTGAAGGACTGGCGGCACGATCTCGACGCGATGGTGCGGGCGATCACGCCGCGCACGAAAATCGTGTTCGTCGCAAGCCCCAACAATCCCACGGGCACGGCGAACACGGCGGCGGAGCAACTGGCTTTTGCGCGGGCGCTACCGCCGCACGTGATCGCGGTGTTCGACGAGGCGTATGCGGAGTTTCTCGCGCCGGCCGACGCGATGGACCTGCGGCCGCTGATCGTCGAAGGGCGCAAGGTGATCGGGCTGCGGACGTTTTCAAAAATCTACGGGCTGGCGGCGCTGCGCGTGGGCTACGGCTACGCGAGCGCGGAGCTGGCGGCGTTGCTCAACCGCGTGCGGCAGCCGTTTAACGTGAACGCCATCGCGCAGGCGGCGGCGATCGCGGCGCTCGACGACGGGGAGTTCACCGAAAAATGCGCGTGGGAAAATCGCGCGGGGCTGGCGCAGCTTGAGGCGGGATTTCGCGCGCTTGGACTGGAGTGGGTGCCGAGCGTGGCAAATTTCATGCTGGTGAAAGTCGGCGACGGCGCGCGGGTTTTTGGCGCATTGCAGGCGAAGGGCGTGATCGTGCGGCCGGTAAAAATGTATGGGCTGCCCGAGTGGATTCGCGTGACGGTGGGCACGCCGGCGCAGAACGCGCGGCTGCTGGCGGAGTTGGCGGTGGCGGTGCAGCGCTGAGGAAAAAAGCGCGCGGCTGGGGCAGTGGGCGGAGCCAGTTTCTTTCTAAGAAAAAGGCGGCTGGGGCGTGATCATGGTATCGGTCCTTAACCTTCAACCCCCACACTCCCATGCGTCACGATTTCTACTACGGTGCCATCATTTCACTCGGAATCCACTTCGGGATCGCGAGTTTGAATCCGACGAAAACGCCGCCACTTCATACGGTCGATAAAACACCGGAGCCGCCGAGGATCGAAGTCAAAGCGCGTGAAGATCCTCCCGAAGTGCATCAAACCGGTGAGGAGGGACCGAAGTCACTCGCGCGCACAGAAGTCGAAGCGCCGCAACTTCCCGATATACCTCAGCCCTTTGTCGATGGCGTGTTTATCGTGCCGCCAAGTCCCCCGGTGCCCGACGCGGCTAGAATCAAGGGCGGTGTCGTGACGATTCCAATTGGCAGGCCAGACGGTGGGGAGGGTTTTGGAAAACCCTTTGAGTTAACAACGCTCGATCAGCAGCCGGTCGCGAAGGTGCAGCAGAAACCGGTTTATCCGCTTGAGATGAAAACCAGAGAAGTGAGCGGCGAAGTGCTGGTGGACTTCATCGTCGGTCCGAACGGCGAGGTGCGGAATGCCTATGCGGTCCGCTCGAGCGATCGCGAGTTCGAGGCGGCGGCTCTCCAGGCGGTGAACAAATGGAAATTCCGGCCGGGCATGAAAGGCGGGCGCGCCGTCAGCACGCACATGCAGGTGCCGATTGTTTTCACGCTCCACGACGGGGAGTGAGCGAACGGGCGTGGGTGAGGCGAGGAACGCGTCGCCCGCGCATCGCGTTCAGGCGGCGGGAGCGATGGCCTGCTTCGCGCAGAGTTCGGCGAAGGGGCCGCGGCGAGCCAGGAGGGTCGCGTAGTCGCCTTCCTCGATGATCACGCCATCGGAGAGGACGACGATGCGGCTGGCTTTTTTGATCGTGCTCAGGCGAGGCGCGAGAGTGATGACGGTGCGGCCGAGGGCGAGCCGGTCGAGGGCTTCCTGCACGGGGCCTTCGCTGTCGTAGCCGAGCGAGGAAGTGGCCTCGTCGAGGATGAGCAGGGGAGGATCGCGCAGGACGGCGCGCGCGATGGCGAGGCGCTGGCGTTGGTCGGGGGTGAGCGCGGCACCGCGTTCGCCGATGGGAGTTTTGTAGCCTTGGGCGAGGCGCAGGATGAATTCCTCGGCGTTGGCGGCGAGGGCGGCGGCGCGGACTTCGGCGTCGGTGGCATCGGAGCGGGCGAAGCGGATGTTCTCCTCGACGGTGGCGGAGAGGAGAATGCTCTCGGGCATGACGACGGCCATCTGGCGGCGCATCCAGCGCATGTCCCATTCGCGCTGCGGCACGCCGTCGATGACGATCTGGCCGGTCGTGGGCGCGTAGAGGCCGAGGAGGAGATTCGCGAGCGTGCTCTTGCCGGAGCCGGGCGCGCCGACGAGGGCGATGGTTTCGCCGGGGCGAATCGTGAAGGAGAAATCGCGGATGACGGCTTTGTCCGCGCCGGGATAAACGAAGGAGACGCGGTCAAACACGATGTCGCCGCTGAGGCGTTTTTCACGGCGGGCGCCGTGCCAGTCCTCGACGTAGGGCGAGTCGATGAGTTCCTTGATGCTGGCGTAGCTTTCCTGCGCGGCGAACCACGGCGCGCCCAGGCCGATGGCGATCTGCACGGGCGCGAGAATGACGGGCAGGCCGGCCAGAAAGGCGACGAGAGTGCCGACGGTCATCTGCCCGCGGATGGCGAGGAGCGCACCGGCGGCGACGATGAGCGCGGCGATGGCTTGCGCGCCGACGTGGCTGAACGTGCCGAAGCCAGCGCTCATCCCCGACTGATCGATGCGACTGCGGGCGAACTCGCCGCTGCTGCGCTCGAGGAGTGGCTCGGCGCGTTTTTCCTCGCCGAGACTGCGGGCGAGCCGGAGCGCCGAGATGAACTCGCTCGCGGTGCCGGCGAATTTTTCCTGCGCGAGGCGGGCGGCGCGATCGGTGCGCTGGAGTCGCGTGAAGAAGCGCCACTTCGCGAAGCCCCACACGGGCAGCGCGACGAGGAGCGCGGCGGCGAGCCGCCAGTTGAGCGCGGCGAGCACCGCGAAAATCGCGGCGCCGTAGAGCACGGTGGGCAGGAGCCGGTTGAGGATCGCGGTGAGCAGGGCCTCGATCGTCTGCGTGGCGAACGCGTATTTTGAGACGAGGCGGTCGGTCTTCTGGCGGTCAAGATAGCTGAAGCTCAGAAATTGCAGGCGAAAGAAAATGCGGCTGCGCAGCTCGACCATCAGCCGGGCGAGGGCTCGCGCGAGTTGCCGCGCGCCGAGGATGGCGAAGGCGTAGTGGACGCCGAGCAGGCCGGCGAAGAGCGCGGTCCAGCTCAGCACGCCGCCCGTGTCGCCGGCCGGCACCTCCTGGTCGATGATGCGTTGAAAAATCAGCGGGCACGGCGCGATGGCGAGGGCGCGCAGCAGCGCGAGGCCCACGCCCGGGAGGAGGGCGCGGCGGGCGCGGCAGAGGTAGCCGGAGAGGCGGGTGGCATTGAGCGGCTCGGTGGACACGGCGCGCACCGTAGCGGGCAGCGAGGCTTCCGCCAGAAACATTATGGTGCGGCGCGAGGGGCGCCGGGGTCAGGGTGGGGAGGAGAAGGTTAGCAAAAATTTTGACGAACCACCGGACGTCTGTAGCGTCTTCCTCGACATGAAAACGCGCGCCCTAACCGTCATCGCAGGTTCACTGGTTTTGCTGGGGTCGGCGCGGGCGGCGTTGTTTCCGCAGGGGATCGTGGATCACTCGCTGTGCTGCGGCACCGGTCCGATGGCGGCGGCGGCGCGGGCGGGAGCGGCGAATCAAGTCGCGGTGAGCGATGCGAGTGCGGCGGCATCGGTCTTGCCGATCGCGGCGCTGCCAACGGCGCCAGGCGCGGCGGTGAAGCCGGCCGAGGCGATGGAGCAGAGGCTCGCCAATCCCGAGGTGGAAAACGGTTACCTGAAGCTCGGTTTCGACCGGTTGGCGGGTTTTAAGTTTTTGCCGCCGGTTTTCGACCCGCTGGCCGATGCCAAGGCGGTGCCGCCGACGGGCGAGGAGCAGATTCCCGCCACCGTCAAGGGCTGGAGCGGGCACAAGGCGCTCGTGACCGGGTTCATGCTGCCGACGAAGCTCGAGAAGGGCAAATGCACCGAGTTTATCCTGATGGCGAACCAGATGGCGTGCTGCTACGGCGGCACCCCGAACATGAACGACTGGGTGATCGTGCGGATGCCGCAGGGCGTGGCCGCCGTGATGGATGTGCCCGTGTCGTTTTACGGCACGCTCAAAGTGGGCGCCACATTTGAGAACGGTTACATGACCGGGATCTACGAACTCGCGGCGGAAAAGATGGCGGAGATCAAGGGCTGAGGCGGACGTTGGAGGTGGCGCGGGGCTTTAGCCCGCGTCAAACGTTCCCGGACGCGGGCTGAAGCCTCGCGCTGCTCCGGAATTTACCGCGAGATGTCGCGCTGCGTCAGCGTGCGGAAGCCGTGGATGCCGAGGGCCTGTGAGGCGGTTTCCGTATCCTCGGCGCTGATCGCGAGGGCGGCGCGACTTTCGGGGCGTTTGATGAAACTGTAGATGTAGTGGATGTTGATCTCGGCCTCGAGGAGCGCGGCGAGCACGCCTTTCAACTCGGACTCGTCGGCGATCTCGACGGCGAGGATGCGGCACTCGGTGTAGGGAAAATCATTGTTCACCATCAGCTCGCGGGCCTTGTCGGGATCGTCGACGACGAGGCGCACGATGGTGCTGTCGGTCGAATCGAGGACGGTGATGGCCATGATGTGAACGCCGTTGGCCTTGAGCAGCGCGGTGAGTTCGTGCAGACGGCCGACGCGGTTCTCGACGAAGACGGAGAACTGGCGAACGGGATCGGTGGCGATTAGGATGTTGTCGGCCATGGCGTCTAAGCTGAATAAAAGCCAACCGCGCGGCTCGGTCAACGGCGTGGTTGTTTTTGAGCCGCGTCGTGTGCAGCGTGCGGCGCGAATGAACCCCGAACTGCCCAGCCATCACGCGGCCACGCGGCGCCGCGCCGAGGCGGGGGCGCGGCTGGTGCTGCGGGGCATCGCGCTCAACGCGGTGCTGGCGGCGGTGAAAATCGCGGGCGGCATTTTTGGCCACACCTACGCGCTGATCGCGGACGGGGCGGAGTCGTTGATCGACATTCTCTCGTCGCTGGTCGTGTGGATGGGATTTCGCGTGGCGGCCCAGCCGCCGGATGCGGATCATCCCTACGGCCATGGCAAGGCGGAGTCGGTGGCGGCGCTGGCGGTGTCGGTCTTTATTTTTGCGGCGGCAGGCTGGATCGGCTGGCACGCGGTGCATGAGATCATGACGCCGCACCGCGGTCCGCATTGGGCAACGCTGCCAGTGCTCGTCGGCGTGGTCGTGGTGAAGCTGTGGTTTTCCCGCCGCATGGTCGCGGCCAACGCGGTGGCAGGCAGTACGGCGCTCAACATCGAGGCGTGGCATCACTACTCGGACGCGGTCACTTCGGCGGCGGCGTTTGTCGGCATCGCGATCGCGGTGTGGGGTGGGAAGGGCTGGGAGGCGGCGGACGACTGGGCGGCGTTGCTGGCGTGCGCGGTGATCGCGTTCAACGGCGTGGGGATGTTCAACAAGGCGATGGCCGACGTGATGGACACGGCGGTGCCGCTGAGTTTTGAAAACGAGGTGCGGGCCGTCGCACTCGCGGTGCCCGGCGTGCAGGCGCTCGACAAATGCCGCGTGCGCAAGAGCGGCCTGAGCTACCTCGTCGACATCCAGGTGCGCGTCGACGGCGAACTCACCGTGCGCGCGGGGCACGACATCGCCCACGCCGTGAAGGATGCGCTGCTCGCCTCTGCGGCGCACGCGATCAGCGACGTGACGGTGCACATCGAGCCGATGAAGTGAGGCCGCGGGGAGTGTCACCCAATAGGTGCACTGGGATTTACTCGCCCAGCTTCCGCGCGAGTTTCCAGCCGGCGTAAACTCCGACGATGCTGCCGACCCCGCTGATGAGAAACGCGCCGAAAAACTCGAACCCGAGAGCGTCGGCCATCCACCAAGCGGCGTAGCCACCAATCATGGTGCCGGCGAAAATGCAGAGCTTGTTCACGTGATCGAAACTGGCGGCTTCGGCGTAAAACACGAATGTCTAATCGCGGGTGTGTCGGCTCTCGCCTTTTCTAGGCGGGAAAGGTCTTTCCAGTTTACTCACTGCCGTCGCGATTCAGAGTGCGCGGGATGAAACACCGCTCCTCGAGCCAGCCGCTCAGCACGAACAAGCATTTGCTTCGCTGGGTCGAGAAGATGACGGCGCTCTGCCAGCCTTCCGCCATTCACTGGGTCGATGGCTCGCAAAAGGAAAACGATGCCCTCTGCGCGGAGATGGTCGCCGGCGGCACGTTCATCAAGTTGAACCAGAAAAAATGGCCGGGCTGTTACCTCGCGCGCAGCGATCCCGGCGACGTGGCGCGCGTGGAGGATCGCACATTCATCTGCTCGCTCTCGAAGGAAGCCGCCGGCCCGACGAACAACTGGGTCAACCCCTTCGACATGCGCAAAACGCTGAAGGGCGTTTTCGCCGGCTGCATGAAAGGGCGCACGATGTATGTGCTGCCGTTTAGCATGGGCCCGGTCGGCTCCCCGATGTCGCAGATCGGCGTGCAGCTCACGGATTCGCCCTACGTGGTGGTCAACATGCGCATCATGGCGCGCATCGGCAAAAAAATCTTCGCGCTCATCGACCAGGATTTTAAACGCGTCGTCCCGTGCATGCACTCCGTCGGAGCACCGCTGAAGAAAGGCCAGAAGGACGTCGCGTGGCCCTGCAACAAGGAGAAATACATCGTCCACTTCCCCGAGACGCGCGAGATCTGGAGCTACGGCTCCGGCTACGGTGGCAACGCGCTGCTCGGCAAAAAATGTTTCGCGCTCCGCATCGCGTCGGCGATGGCGCGCGACGAAGGCTGGATGGCGGAGCACATGCTCATCCTCGGCGTCGAGAATCCGCAGGGGAAAAAGACCTATGTCGCCGCCGCTTTCCCGAGCGCGTGCGGCAAGACGAATTTCGCGATGATCATCCCGCCGGCTTTTTTTCAAAAGCAGGGCTGGAAGGTCTGGACCGTCGGCGACGACATCGCGTGGATCAAGCCCGACGCCAACGGCCGCTTGCGCGCGATCAATCCCGAGGCCGGCTTTTTCGGCGTAGCGCCCGGCACCGGCAACAAGACGAATCCAAACGCGATGGCGGCGCTCGCGAAGAATAGCATCTTCACGAACGTCGCGCTGACCGACGACGGCGGCGTCTGGTGGGAAGGCATGACCGACGAGCCGCCCGCGCACGCGATCGACTGGCAGGGCAACGATTGGACGCCCGCGATCGCGCAGGAAAAAGGCGTGAAGGCCGCGCACGCGAACTCGCGTTTCACCGCGCCGGCGAAGCAATGCCCGACCATGGACCAAGATTGGGAAAGTCCCGACGGCGTCCCGATCAGCGCGTTTATTTTCGGCGGGCGCCGCGCGACGACGATGCCGCTGGTTTACCAGGCGTTCAACTGGTCGAGCGGCGTTTACGTCGGCGCGACGGTGGGCTCCGAGATGACGGCGGCCGCCGCGGGCACGATTGGAAAAGTTCGCCGCGACCCGATGGCGATGCTGCCTTTCTGCGGCTACAACATGGGTGATTATTTCCGCCATTGGATCGCCATGCAGCGCCAGCTCAGCGAGACGCCGCGCATTTTTCACGTGAACTGGTTTCGCAAGGACAAGGACGGGAAATTCATCTGGCCCGGCTTTTCGGAAAATATGCGCGTGCTGAAATGGATCTGCGACCGCGTGCGCGCCGGCGGTCGCGCGAAGGAAACCCCCATCGGCTGGGTGCCCCGCTATCAGGACATCGAGTGGACGGGCCTCGATTTCCCGCGGGAGAAATTCGAGGAGTTGCAGGCCTTCGACAAGGCCGCGTGGCGCGCGGAGGTGCTCGGCCACGAGGAGCTCTTCATCGATCTCCACGGCCACCTGCCGAAGGAGATGGTGTATGAACGCGAGCTGCTGATCTGCCGGATGTGAGCGGGTGCGGATCGCGCGGCGGGACGCGCGTGACTTTTTCTCGAGGTGCCGCGACGAGGGTTGAAAACCATTCGTGCTTCTGACTGCGTCGCGCCATGCCCCCGCAGAACAGCGTAAAGACGGACATCGCCGCGCTGATTGATCGCCACGATCTCACGGCCTTAAAAAAATATCTGGAGCCGTGGCTGCCGATGGATCTCGCGCCGCTGATCGCGGATTTGCCGGTGGAGGAACTGGCGGCGCTGTTCCGCTGCGGCTCGCGCGAGCTGGACGCGACGATCTTCACCTACATGCCGCTGGAGGCGCAGAAAAAGTTGCTCAAGGTGCTCACGCAGGAGCAGGCTGCGGCGTTGTTGAACGCGCTGCCGCCCGATGACCGCACGGCGTTTCTCAACGAGCTGCCCCTGGACGTGGCGATGCAAATGCTCGGGATGCTCACGCCGGACGAGCGGCAGGTCGCGCAATCGCTGCTGGCCTACCCGGATCACAGCGTCGGCCGCATGATGACGCTCGACTACGTGGCGGTGCGCCCGGAGTGGACCGTGCGCGAGGCGCTCGATTATATCCGCGAACACGGCTACGACCGCGAGACGCTCAACATGGTCTATGTCGTCGACGAAGGCGGACACCTGATCGACGACGTGCGGGTGAGGCGTTTTCTGGTGTCCCCGCTCGATCGGCCGGTGCGCGGGCTGCTCGATGGCAATTTCACCTGGCTGTCTCCCACCGACGACCGCGAGAAAGCGCTGGGATTGTTCCGCAAGTTCGACCGCGTGGCGCTGCCGGTGGTCGATGAAAACAAAAAAATTATCGGCATCCTGACGGTGGACGACATGCTCGACGTCGCGGAGGAAGAGGCGACCGAGGACATTCAAAAGCTCGGCGGCACCGAGGCGCTCGACGAGCCCTACATCACCATCGCGCTGCACCGCATGGTAAAAAAACGCGCGAGCTGGCTGGTGGTTTTGTTTCTCGGCGAAATGTTCACCGCCACGGCGATGGGCCACTTCGACGTGGAAATCCAGAAGGCGGCGGTGCTGGCGAATTTCATGCCGCTCGTCATCAGCTCGGGCGGCAACTCCGGCTCGCAGGCTTCGACGCTCGTGATCCGCGCGATGGCACTCGGCGAATTTAGACTCAACGAGTGGTGGCGGGTGATGCGGCGCGAACTGGGCGTCGGCACGGCCCTCGGCGTGATTCTGGGTGCGGTCGGATTTCTCCGCATCGCGCTGTGGTCGGCGTTTTCGGATGTCTATGGCCCGCACTGGGCGCTGATTGGGGCGACCGTGGGCGTATCGCTCGTGGGGATCGTCCTGTGGGGTTCGCTGATGGGGTCGATGTTGCCCCTGCTCATCAAAAAATGCGGTTTCGACCCGGCGACCTCGAGCGCGCCGTTCATCGCGACGCTGGTCGATGTGACCGGGCTGATCATTTATTTTTCGGTGGCAGTGCTGATTCTGCGGGGGACTTTGCTCTAACCAGCGTTTTCCCGTCACTTGACCCGGCCGCGTGCGTCTAGTCTATTCTCCCCGCCCCCACCATGAACGTCCCTCGCCCCCTGTTCGCGGCCGGCCTGTTTTTCCTGGCGGCTCATGCGCGCGCACAACTGGCCGCCAATTCGCCCTTCCTGCCCGCGCCCGGCACCGCAGCCGCGGCCCCGGCGGAGAACAACCCCATCGAACTCCGCGGCATCATGGCGATGGGGCGTGCCGTGCGCTTTTGCATCTACGACACCGCGCGCAAGACGAGTGCCTGGGTCGGCTTGGACGAGAAGGGCTACGATTTTACGATTAAGGCGCAGGATCTCGCGCACGATTCGGTGACGGTGGAGCAGGGTGGGCGCACCTTCACGCTTCCGCTCCGCGAAACGAAAGTCGCCTCCGCCGGCCAGGCCGCCATGCCGATGCCTATGCCGGGCCCGGTCGGCCCGAATGCCATCACTCAAAGCGTGGTCCTCAACCCCACGCCCGCCGATGAACAGCAGCGGCTCGACGCCGTCTCTGCCGAGGTTCGTCGCCGTCGTGCGCTGCGCGAGCAGGCCTCGGTGCAGTCGGTGCAAGGCGTGCCGCAGCCGGTGGCGCAACCCATGGTGCAGCCCGTCGCTCCCCAGCCGCCAGTGCAGCAGCAGGGTAACGTGCAGCCGCGGCAGCAGAATCAAAACCAACGCCGCGTGCGGCAGTAGGGCCCTTTTAAGGGCGGCCCCAAAATATTTCGTGCAGTGCCGCCGCCCGGGCGTAGTTTGCGGACCCGAATGTCCGAGCCGCCGCCCAACCCCGCCTCCGCGCTCAGCAACGCGGCGCTCGTCCGGCGGCTGTTTCGGCTCACATGGCATTACCGGCTGCATTGTTTGCGGGTGCTCGGCATTCAGCTCGTGTTGCTCACGCTGGGCATTTTCGGCCTGAGCTTCACCGGCCTCGGCATCGACTATATCAAGCACCGCATCGAGCGCACGCCGCTGCCGCCCAATGCGCTCCATCTCGCGCTGCCGGCCGCCTGGACTCCCCTCCAAGTGCTCGGCCTGCTCGCTGGCTGCATCCTCGCCTTCGCCATCGCGCGCGCCGTGCTGAACTACGTCTACGCCGTTTCCGTCAACCGCCTCGTGCAGCAAAAACTCGTGGTCGACCTGCGCGCCGAGGTTTACGACAAACTCCAACGCCTCAGCTTTCGTTTCTTCGACGCCAACTCCACCGGCTCGATCATCACGCGCGTGACGAGCGACGCGCAAAGCGTGCGCATGTTCGTGGACCAAGTGCTCATCCAGAGCGTGATCATGGTGATCTCGCTCACCGTCTACGTGGTTTACATGGCCAGCCTGCACCCGGGGCTGACGGCGGCCTGCCTCGCGACGACACCGCTGCTCTGGCTGCTCTCCGCGTGGCACACGCGCCGCACACAGCCGGCCTACGCGCACAACCGCACACTCGTGGAAAACATGGTGCAGACGCTCGCCGAGAGCGTCCAAGGCATCGCCGTGACGAAGGGCTTTGGCCGCGAGACAGAAAACCGCGCGCAGTTCGACGCGTCCAACCAAGCCTGTTACGACCAGCAACGCTGGATTTTCTGGCGGCTGAGCCTCTTCACGCCGGTGGTCGGATTCCTGACGCGCATCAACATGATGGTTCTCCTCGGCTACGGCGGCTGGCTCGTCGCGCGCGGCGAGCTGCCCTTCGGCACGGGGCTCGTGGTGTTCGCCGGCTTGCTCGAACAATTCTCCGGGCAGATCAACAACGTCGCCACCATCGTGAACAGCGTGCAGCAGTCGCTGATCGGGGCGCGCCGCGTGTTCGAGATTCTCGACGCGCCGGTCGAGGTGAAAAACGCCCCCGACGCCGTGCGCCGCCCCAAGCTCACCGGCGCGGTGAAATTCGAAAACGTCTCCTTCGCCTACGACGGCCCCGATGCCGTGGTGCGCGACATCGCGCTCGACGTGGAGCCCGGCCAGTGCGTCGCGATTCTCGGCGCGACCGGCTCGGGCAAGAGCGTGCTGATGAGCCTCGTCCCGCGGTTCTTCGACCCGACCGCCGGCCGCGTGCTGATCGACGGCGTCGACGCGCGCCACCTCCACCTCGACGACCTGCGGCGCAACATCGGCCTCGTGTTTCAGGAGAGCTTTCTCTTCTCGAACACCATCGCGGCTAACATCGCCTTCGGCCATCCCGAGGCCACGCGCGCGCAGGTCGAAAAAGCCGCGCGCATCGCCGCCGCGCACGATTTCATCACCGCCCTGCCGAAGGGCTATGACACGATCCTGGGCGAAAGCGGCAACACGCTCTCCGGCGGCCAGCGTCAGCGACTCGCCATCGCGCGCGCCGTGCTCCTAGAGCCGGCCATTTTGCTGCTCGATGATCCCACCGCCGCGATCGACAGCGAGACGGAGCACGAAATTTTCGAGGCGCTCGACCGCGCCATCGCCGGCCGCACCACCTTCATCGTCGCGCACCGGCTGAGCACGCTGCGCCGCGCCGATTTTATCATCGTGCTGGAAAACGGCCGCATCGTGCAGCGCGGCACGCACGAGCAGCTGATGAGGGAGCCCGGACCGTATTTGCGCGTCGCGAATTTGCAGCTCGTGGACAGCCGCGAGTTGCAATCGGCGAAATTCGGGGAGGGCGCGGCGTGAGCAAGCTCCCGCCCAAAGTGCGCGACCTCGGTCTGGTTTACCGGCCCCGCGAAGACGAGGAGGACGAGGAGCTGTTGCGCCCGCTCGAATGGGGACTCATGCGCCGGCTGCTCACCTATGCGCGGCCCGTGCGGGGTAAACTGAACCGCCTCGCTCTGCTGAGCCTTGTGCGCTCGGCGCAGTTGCCCGCGCTGATCTGGGCCTCGGCCAAAATCATCGCCGGCCCGATCGCGCGGCACGAGGTGGGCGCGCTGCCGTGGGCCGTGCTGGCCTACGCGCTGCTCGCCGTGAGCACAGACCTGCTCTTTCACTGGCGCCAGCGCTACGCGCTCGAGATCGGCGAGACCGTCGTCAACGGCCTGCGCGCCGAAATTTTCGCGAAAACGCAGCGGCAGCCGATGAGTTTTTTCCACCGCGTGAAGATCGGTCGCATCATCGGCCGCGTGACGAGCGATGTGGAATCCGTCCGCACCGGCATCCAGGACGTGCTCTTCGTGAGCATCATTCAATTCGGCCAGATGATTTTCACCGCCGTGGTGATGATCAGCTACGATTGGGTGCTCTTCCTCGTGATCCTCGGCATGGCGCCGGTGCTCTGGCTCGTGAACAACCATTTCCGCCTGAAACTCAGCCGGCTCACGCGCGCTGCCTCGGAGAGTTTCAGCCGCGTGACGGCGACCCTCGCCGAGTCGGTCAACGGCATCCGCGTGACGCAGGGTTTCGTGCGACAGGAAACCAACGCCGGCCTTTTCCGCGGCCTGCTCGCCGACCACGCGCGCTACAACATCGCCTACGCGCGCACCTCCGCGATTCTCACGCCGCTGCTCGAGCTCAACAGCCAGTTTTTCGTCGCGATTTTGCTGCTCTTCGGCGGCTGGCGGGTGTTCGAAGGCGCGATGACGATCGACGCGCTCGTCACGTTTTTCCTGCTCTCAAATTTCTTCTTCTCCCCCATCGCGATCATCGGCACGCAATACAACCAGGCGCTCGTCGCGATGGCCGGGGCCGAGCGCGTGTTCCGCCTGATCGACACCGTGCCGGATTGGGAGGACGCGCCGGACGCGGTGCCGCTGCCGGACCCGCGGCAAAGCGGAAATGGAGGCGGGGTGCCCTCACCCCGCAGTGCGACGAATGTGACGGGTGAGGGCACCCGTCCTTCAGGAAGTGAGGGCGTCCGCGTCGAATTCCGCGCCCTCTCCTTCGGCTACGATCCCGCGCGGCTCGTGTTGCGCGATCTCACGTTTACGGCCGAGCCGGGCCAGACCGTGGCGCTCGTCGGCCACACCGGCAGCGGCAAGAGCTCGATCATCAATCTCGTTTCCAAATTTTATCTCCCCGTCGCGGGCGAACTCCTGCTCGACGGCCGGGAGATTCGCACGCTCACGAGTCACTCGCTCCATCGCCAGATGGGCATGGTCCAGCAGCAGAATTTTCTCTTCAGCGGCACCGTGCTCGCGAACATCCGCCTCGCCAAACCCGAGGCGACCGACGCCGAGATTCGCGCCGCCGCCACCCGGCTCGACTGCCTCGACCTTCTGGAGGGCTTGCCGGCGGGCCTGCTCACCGAGGTGGGCGAGCGCGGCTCGGCGCTCTCGGTCGGCCAGCGCCAGCTCGTGTGCTTCACCCGCGCGCTCCTGGCCGATCCGCGCCTTGTGATCCTCGACGAGGCCACGAGCTCGATCGACGCGCTCACGGAGGCGCGGCTGCAGACGGCGCTGCTCACGCTGTTGCGCGGGCGGACGAGCTTCATCGTCGCGCACCGGCTGAGCACGATTCGCCACGCCGACCTCGTGCTGGTGCTCGACCAAGGCCGCATCGTCGAGCGCGGCACGCACGCGCAATTGCTCGCCGCCGGGGGTCGCTACGCGGCGCTTTACGGCCAGTTCGTGCAGGTGGATGACCGCGCCTGAGGGTTTTCCCCCTCGGGAAACGTTTCGGCCCGGGCGGTTCTCCCTCGGAGAATTTGACGATTTCGCAAAATTTTCCTCGGAAAACGCCGCTTTCTCGCTCTAGAAGTAACCCGCTTTCAGTCGAAAGCGCCTCAAACCCACATCCACTATGGCTAAAAAAGCTGCTCGTAAACCAAACGCCGCGTTCATGAAACCTGTTACGCCTGACGCCGCCCTGTCGGCAGTCGTAGGCTCGAAGCCCCTCCCCCGCACCGAGCTCACGAAGAAGCTCTGGGATTACATCAAGAAGAACAATCTCCAGGACAAGAAGGACCGGAAGCAGATCAATGCCGACGCCGCCCTCAAGGTTGTGTTCAATGGCAAGGCCAAGGTCAGCATGTTCGAGATGACGAAGCTCGTCTCGGGCCACGTTTCCTAATCTGAGGAAAAGTTTTTCACTCTAGCCGCCGCGAATTTTCGCGGCGGTTTTTTTGTGGGCGATTCATTTGCTACGCCTTGAAAACGGCCGGGAAAGCGCCGGCGGTGCCGGCTCCGCGGGATTTCCTGTAAGGAAGCCGCCGCTCCCGCCACTAATGCAGGTGACGAATGATTGCCGATGCCCAACGAGAAGCGCGCTTCACCGCGTGGCTGGCCGAGCACCGGGGCATCATGCACAAAATCGCCCGCGCCTACGCGACGGAGCCCGCCGACCAAGCGGATTTGTTCCAGGAGATCTTGCTGCAACTCTGGCGCTCGCTTTCCGCGTTTCGCGAGCAATCGAAACCCTCGACATGGATTTACCGCGTGTGCCTGAACACCGCGATGACGTGGAAGCGCGACGAAAGGAAACGGCGCGAATTGGCCGCACCCGAGTGGAGTTTATCCGAGGTGCCGACGTCCGATCCGAGGCCGGGTTGGACGCATGAGGAATCGGAACTGCTCGGACAACTTTATCACGCGGTGCGCGAGCTCCCTCCGACAGATCGTTCGCTCGTGCTGCTCGCGCTCGACGGCACAAGCTACCGCGAGATCAGCGAAATCACCGGTCTCACGGAAAATCACGTCGGCGTGGCGCTCACCCGCGCCCGCCAAAAACTAGCCGAACGGCTGAAAGGAGTGCGCCATGAACTTTGAGGATCTGCAACAAACGTGGCAGCGCCAGCCCGTGCCGGTTGTGCACGACCAGTCTGCGCTGCTCGAAAAAGTGCAGGCCGGTGCCGCCGCCTTTGAGCACACGATTCGCCGCCGCGATAATCGCGAGATCGGCGCGGCGCTGCTGGTCTCGATCATTTTTGGTTTGATGGTGCCGCGTCATGGCTGGCCCTACGCCTTCGTGGCAGCGGAAAGTTTGGTGCTCGCGGCTTTTTTCCTGTTCGACCGGCGGCGTCAGCGCCGCTGGGCCGATGCCTTTGACGAGACCTTGCTCGGTCAACTCGACCGCGCGATCCGGCTTACGGCGCATCAATTGTGGCTGCTGAAAAACATCTTCTGGTGGTATCTGCTGCCATTCCTCGTCGGCATGCTGCTAATCCATGCGCACGAAATCCCGGCATCGACGTGGCGCGAGCGATTCCAGTGGGCCGCGCCCAAGATGCTTTTCGACTGGCTCATCGTCGGCGGCATTTACTGGCTCAATCAGCGCGCGGTGCGCACGAAGCTGCATCCGCGCCTGAAGGAACTCTCGGCCTTGCGTGACAGGCTGCGCGCCGCCGATCAAAACTGATTTTTTTCCAATTTCCCCATGAAAACTCCACTCGCTTTCGTTCTTGGACTCACCCTCATGACCGGCGTCTTCGCCAAGCGACCCGCCGATACACAGCTCCAGATCGACGCCTTTTTGAAAGGCAAACCGGGTGGGGTTGCCGTGGCTTGGGTCGATGCCGATGGCGTCGCGTTTTTCCAGTCGGGCAAATTTTCCGCGAAGGATCCGCGCGCCATCACGCCCGACACGCAGTTCGAGATCGGCTCGGTCACAAAGGTTTTCACCGCGCTACTGCTCGCCGAGAGCGAGCGCGCGGGGAAGGTGCGGCGCGACGATCCGGTGGCGAAATATTTGTTGCCGCCCGACGACAAGGCGCAGGCGGCACTGGCGAAAATCACGCTGCTTTCGCTGACGACCCACACGTCGGGCCTGCCGCGATTGCCCTCGGATTTTCCGCTCCTGCGCGGAGTCATTAGCGGCAATCCCTACGTGCGGTTGAAACGCGCGGATCTCACCGCCTCCTTGCGCGAGGAAGGGCCGGGCGCGGTCGTGGGGCGAAGCGTGGCTTACTCGAATTTTGGTGTCTCCCTGCTCGGCGAAGCGCTCGGCACGGCGTGGCAGACCAGTTACGCGGAAGCGCTGCGCACGCATGTGCTCGCGCCGCTCGATCTGAAGTCGACGCTAGTGGCGCTGCCCGGCACGCCCGCCGCGCATGAACTCGCGCCGGGGCACAACGCAGCCGGCGCGCCGGTGGCCAACTGGGAGATGGATGCGTATGCCCCGTGTGGAGGGCTTCGCAGCACGGCGCGCGATCTCGCGAAGTTTCTCCAGGCCGCGCTTGGCGGGGAAAAGGCCCCGCTCCATGCCGCGTTCATGGCGACGACCACCGTGCAACGCGCGGTCGAGGACATGGGCGGCAGCATCGGGCTCGGGTGGTTTATCACGGCGGATGAAAAGCGGCCGATCATCTGGCACAACGGCGGCACGGGCGGTTATCGCACGTTCGTCGGCTTCACGCGCGCGGAGGGTGGCGCGGCCGTCGCGGTGCTCACGAATCACGAGGTGAGCGTGGATGAAATCGGTCTGGCGCTGCTCGGCGGGGGAACGGAGCCGCAGAAGGAAATCGCGCTGTCCGCCGAGACGCTGGCGGCCTACGCCGGCGAGTATCGAGCCTCGCCGAAATTCGCATTCAAGGTGACGGCGGAGAACGGCGCGCTCTTCGTGCAGGCGACGGGGCAGGGGAAACTTGCGCTGTTTGCGAGTGCGCGGGATGAATTTTTTCTGAAGGAGGTGGAGGCGAGGATCAGTTTCACGCGCGACGCGGCGGGAAAAATCACCGGGCTCGTGCTGCATCAGAACGGAGGGAATTTGCCGGCGAAGCGGGTGGAGTGAGGGGGATTGATTGGGCTTCTGATTTCGGAAGCCGACCAGCGGTCGGTTCTACAGGAAGAAGCAGGTGAAGTGAGGTTTTTCGAATGGAGGCTGCTGCTGCCCGGGGGTAGGGCGCGTTTTCCGCAACGCGCCGGTTACGCTCGGCATTTCTAGTGAGCGCAGTCGCAGCGGCGGGTTAGGGATAACCCGCCCTACCTTCACTCCGCGAGTGCGGCTTCGATCTGCTTGCAGGAGGTCTTGATGATTTCGAGGCGGGCGTGGCGCTTGTTGTTCGCGGGGATGAGGTGCCACGGGGCGAAGCGCGTCTGGGTGAGCGCGAGCATGTCGCCGACGGCGGTTTCATAGGCGGCCCACTTGCGGCGGTTGCGCCAGTCCTCGGCGTTGATTTTGTGCTGCTTGTATTCGGTGTCCTCGCGGTTTCGAAAACGGCGGAGCTGCTCCTCCTTGCTGATGTGGAGCCAGAACTTGATCACGATCACGCCGTGCTCCGCGAGTTCGCGTTCGAATTCATTGATCTCGGAAAACGCGCGGCGCCACTCGTTGTCGCGGGCGAAACCTTCCAGGCGCTCGACCAGCACGCGCCCATACCAGGAGCGGTCGTAGATCGTCGTCATGCCGGCGCGGGGGACATGGCGCCAGAAACGCCAGAGGTAGTGATGGGCTTTTTCCTCGTCGGTGGGTTTGGAGACGGGGATCACGCGGGAGTCTCGCGCGTCGATGGCATCGGTGAGACGGCGGATGGCGCCGCCTTTGCCGGCGGCGTCCCAACCCTCGAAAACCCACACGATGGAACGGCGGGCGACGGAGGCGGCGCGGACGATGCGGTTGAGTTTGCCGAGCCATTTGTCGCGTTTCTCCTCATAGTCCCCCTGCGCGAGCTGCTGGTCGAGGGGGAGGGCGAGGAGGCGCTTGAGGCCGACGGCGCGCAGGGGACTCGTGCGGCGGGGCTTGATGAGGGGCGCGGGCTTTTTGTGCGTGCGGTAGTGCGCGTGAAAACGCGCGAGCAGGCGCTCGGCCACGGCGAGATTGCGCGCGCGGGGATCGGTGGCGTCGATCACGAGCCACGGCGCGCCGGGGCGCTGGGTGGCGCGGCGCATGGTGTCGGCGAGGCGGTTGAGGCGGTCGTAGTCGCGGTGGCTTTTCCAATCGTCGGCGGTCACGCGCCAGGCGGTGCGTTCGTCATCCTCGAGTTCGTGGAGGCGGGCGCGCTGTTCATCTTTGGAAAGGTGCAGCCAGACTTTCACGATGAGCGCTCCGTCGGCGGTGAGCTGATCCTCGAAGCGCGCGATGCGACGGAGGGCGGTGTCGAACTCCGTGAAATCGCGCGGGCTGCGCGGGTCTTCGCGCAAGGCCTCCGTGTGCCAGCCGCCGGCGTAGATGCCGAGGCGGCCATGGGGCGGGAGGCAGCGCCAGAAGCGCCACATGGGCGGGCGTTCGCGTTCCTCGTCGGTGGGCTGGTGAAAGGCGAACGTCTCGACGCCGCGCGGGTCGAGCCAGGCGTTGAGGATGTTGACGACGTCACCCTTGCCCGAGGCATCGACGCCGGCGACGACCATGAGCACGGGAAACGGCGCGTCTTTTAACTGCACCTGCATTTGCACGAGGGCGGCGCGAACATCGGCGACGCGGGCCTCGTAGGTTTTTTTCGACAAACGCTGGTCGGGGTTAGCTTTCGCCATGCGGAGAAAGCTGTGGCGGCGCACGCGGCGGTTGTCCAGCCGGCGTCAAGGACTGCGGGCGCCGGCCGGGAAATGTAACAATGGCGACGCGGGCGTAGCGGGCAGTGGCGGCTTGGCGGGAGCGCGGACGCCCTCGTCCGCTTTGGGATTTTCGGAGCGGCCGGGGGCGGCCGCGCTCCCAGGGTCAATTGCCGGGGCGCGGGGTTGGTCGGGGACCCGACAGTCGGTAGATGGTGGTGCCGGCGTGGGAGTAGTCGGGAGCGTCTTTTGGGTTCGTGGAAAAAGCTGAGCCATCCTTCAGGAGGTTCAACCATTCGGTGTGCCCGGTGTAGACGGCGGCGCCTTCGGGGCCGAGCCGGGAGAGGAGATCGGCGCGCGCTTTTTCGCCGAGTGCGGTCAACTGGGCGCGCCGCTCGGCGTGGGTGAGGGAAGGGTTTTGATTGATCGCTTGGGATTGGAGGGCGTAGCCATCGCGGGCGGCGTAGACGACGTCGGGAGTGTTGGCGGGGAGTTCGAGGCGCTGGGTGATCGCGGTAAGGTCTTTGTAACTACGATCATTGGCGCGCTGAAAGGCGGCGTAGTTTTCCTCACCGATCACGGTGAGAATGGCAGAGCGCAACTGGACGTAAGCGGCCTCGCGGGCGGTGGGGTCGGCCTCACCCTTAAACGGGTAGCGGTCGTCGTAGGCTTTCCGCAGGGCGAAGATTTTCCGGTAGTCGGCTTCGGACTGGATGGCGTCGCCGTAGTAGGAGCGGATCGTTTGGACAGTTTCAGAGTTGGTGTCGTGCAGCTGAAGCTCCTCGAACTCGGCGGGTGAGAGCGCGGCGGCGATGTCGCGATGTTTCTCCTCCTCCAGCAGTTTGAGTTTGGCGGTGTCGGATGGGAGGAGGACGCCGGACTTGGTGTGGGAGTTAATTTCCTTTTCGATTTCGGCGTAGTCTTTTTCGATGCGCGCCAGCTTTGCGCGCGCGGCAGGGGAGAGAAAGGGACGCTCGGCGGCAGCCTCGTTCTCGACCACGCCGGGAAAGGCACGCTCCATGGCGGTATTGAATTCCTCCGAGGCTTTTTCCTCCGCGGCGCGTTGTTCGTCCGTCTGGGGCGGCTGATCATAGCGGGAATTTCGCCAATACCCGGGAAGGGCGATGCGCGCTTTTTTCTGCGCTTGGTCCATTGCCTGCAACTTCGCGTAGGCGCGGCCGGCCATGAGGATGTTGGCGACTTCGGCGAGGACGCCGGCGGCTTTCATCTGGGCGGGGTCGCCAGATTTCAGGGCGTTAGCTTGCGTGGCGGTGAGGCTGGTGGAGGCGGTGGGCGCGACGAGCGCGACGGGCGTGACGGAGACCGGCGGGTTCGCGGGGCGGAGGGCGAGCCACGCGAGGAGGGCGGCGTTTCCGGCGAGGGAGGCAATGAGGAGTGAGCGGAGCTTCATCGCGGGCTGAGTTGGTCGAGCCAGGCACCGCCGTATTGGCGGTAGGCTTCGAAGCCGCGCGCGCCGAGGGTAGCGGTGATTTTGGTGGTGGCTTCTTGTGCGAGGGAGGCGAGTTGCGCGGCGCGTTGCTCGGGGGCGAGGGTCGTGTCGACTTGAATCGCGGTGGCGCGTTGCTCGATGGAGGTTTTCAAATCGAAAACCTGCCGGGTCGTTTCGCGGGGCAGTTCGAGCCGGGCGACGAGGTGGCCGAGCTGCTGGTAGTCGGGGTTGTAGGTGAGCGCGAACTCGGCGCCGCGCTCGGGGCCGAGCTGGGCCTTGATCTGCGCGGCGAGTTGCTCCTCGGCTTCGCGGCGGCTCAGCGTCGGGCGCGGCGGGGTATTGTAACGATCATCGAGTTCCTGCGAGAGGTTGAAGATGAGGCGGAACTCCTGCTCGGTGGGATCGAAGACGGTGAGTTTGTTGCGCAGCGTGCCGGCGACGCCCATCTGGTCGTGGATGCGATACTCGGTGAATTCGTCGGGGGTGAGCAGGGTCTTGATGTCCTTGAGTTGCTCGGTGGCGAGGTAGGCGAGGCGCTCGCGGTCTCCGGGCAGGAAAACGCCCTGCGCGGTGGCGGCGATCTGGTTGGTGAGATCGGCGTAGTCCTGCTTGATGCGGAAGAGGGCATCGAGTTTTTCGGGCGGAAGCGGACCGTAGCTTCGGCGTTGATAGGCGCGGAGATCGTCGTTTTCGGGGGCGGCATCCGGGCCGAGCAATTCGTGCAACAAGCGGTTCTGTTCGGTGGTGAGGGCTTGTTGCGCGGCACGACGCTTGGTGTCGTCGGCCAGCGTGGCCGCGCTCTGGCCGCGTTTCCAATAGGGCAGGGCGGCGGGGGGCGGCGGGAGCGCCTGGCGGCGGGCGGCGAACAGCTGGCTCACGCGTTCCGTGATGATGGCGCGCACGACCGACGGGGGAAATCCCAGGGCGCGGAGTTGAGCGACGAGCGCGGGGAGATCGTCGGGCTGGAGTTGGTGCCACGTCTGGGCGAGTTGGGCGGCGGTGGGTGCCGGGGTTGACACTTTTCGCGGGGAAACGGCGGTGGCCGCGCTCGACGCGATGAGGAGCGGGCGCAGTTTGACGAAACCGAAAACGACGAAAGCGAGGTTGGCCGCGAGTGAACCGGCGACGAGGAGCGGATGAAGTTTCATGGGCGGAGGGGGGCGCGAACTCGGACGGTGGTGGTGGATGAAGGGGCCTGCTCTGGGATCGGAGCGGCCGGGGGCGGTCGCGCTCCCGTGGGATCAGCCGCCGGGGCGTGTGACGACGGTGGTGGTCGTCCCGCCACCGCCCGCCCGAGGGC
>JANYBX010000056.1 GCA_025360615.1 Opitutia bacterium | reverse complement strand
GGTCGACCTCGACGGGGCTTTTGTGGGCGAGCCGCAGAATCTCGCGGCGGTGCAGGCCATCGCGGCGCTGGGAATGAAGGTGGAACTCGGCGGCGGCTTGCGCACGCGCGCGGCGGTGGAGCGGGCGCTGGGCTTCGGCGTGAGTCGCGTCGTGATCGGCACCCGCGCGGCGGAAAGCGAGGCGTTTGTCGGCGAACTGGTGCAGGCTTTTGGTGAAAAAATCGCCGTTGGCATCGACGCGAAGAACGGCAAGGTCGCGGTCAAGGGTTGGGTCGATACGACGGGCACGGGCGCTCTCGACCTCGCGCGGCGCATGGATGCGCTTGGCGTGAGCATCTTAATTTATACCGACATTGGCACCGACGGAATGATGACGGGGCCAAATCTCGCGGCGCAGGAGGCGATGCTCGTCGCGGTGAAATGCGGCGTGATCGCGAGCGGGGGAGTTTCGCAGCAGAGCGATGTCGATGCGCTCATGACGCTCGCGCGCAAGCACGCGAACCTCGACGGCGTGATCATCGGCAAGGCGATTTACGAGAAGCGCGTGGATCTCGCGGCGGCGTTGCGGACGGCGGCGGCGTAGGATCGCAGCGAAAATCCAAGAAATAAAAAAGCGTGGTCCCGGGAAATATCCAGTGACCACGCTGACTGTGGAAGGCGCCTTGTGTGGGCGCGTTGGTTTTTATGCCACTGAGGCAGTGCGGGCTTTGCGGCGTTTCATCGCGACGACGCCGATGAGCGCTATCACGCCCATGAGCCCGTAGGTGGAGGGTTCGGGGACTGGACTAAGCCCGGTGGGAGTCGTGGCCGCTTGGCCCGACGACGCTGACATTGTCCAAGGCCCAGTATTCGTCCGGGCTGTCCGGGCTGCTGCCGTAGCGGGAGAATGCCAGCACGGCGGTCGATCCGGTGGAAACAAAGGACAGGACGGGGTTTCCCGCGCCGTGCCCAAAATAATAAATTGAATAGTCGTTGGCGTAATTGCCGTCCTGATTCGCCGACCAAAATTGATCCGCACCGGTGAAGCGCGCGACGTCCGGCCCGTTTGGATTCGTGTAATTTAGATCGGTGTAGCGCTGCGGAGAGTAAGCTCCGAAATTGATGCCCTGCGCGCCATTGGCGAAAATGGTATCGACCAGGATATTGCCGTTGGCGGTCAGGCGCCATGAATCCGGACCGTAGCCAGACGCAGCACCATCCCACGAGGCGCCAATCAGGAGGTCGAAATTTACCAGGTAGGTCGTCCCCGATACCAAGCCGGTGAGATTGAGCTGTGCGATCTCGGGGCTCACGCCGCTTTTGGCGACGCCGTCGCCGATTTTGCCGAGCCAGGTCGAGGTATGCACCGACCCGGGGCCGACGCTATCAGTGGGCAACGTAACGCGGCCGAGAGACGAGATGGAACCTCCGGCGGTGAAGCCGGCAGTGTTCGTTTCGAAGTTGTTGGAAAAGACGACCTGGGCTGAAGCGGCGCTGCCGAGCAGCCCCGCGGTTAAAAGATACAATCCAAATTTTGCTTTCATGTTTGAGTGGGAATTTGATGGCGAGGTTTGCGCATAAGGTCAGGCCGCGCTGGCCGAGGCCTTGGCCTTGCGACGTTTCAGCGCGATCATTCCAGTGAGCGCGATTACGCCCGTGAGCGCGTAGGTCGAAGGCTCAGGCACCGCGGTCACGCCTGGCGTGCCTGTGCTCAGCGGTGCGAAAGCGCTCGAAACCGCACTGGCACTCAACGCTCCATTCCAAACGCGGATTTCGTTCACGACGCCCGCGGAAGATTCGCTTCCAGCGGTAGCGAAGTCGTCGTGGAAAAAACTGAAAGGAACCGAGCTGGGGGATAAGCTCCCCGCAACCGCCAGATTACTGGAGTCGGTGAAGCTGAATTGAGCTGCGCCGTTCAGATAAGTCGTGAACAGATTGGAGGAAGAATCCCGCGTGATCACCACATCGATCTGGCGACCCGCGAGAAAAGTCGCCGCCCCGAAGACGGTAGCCGGAAAAAAGATCAAGTTTCCGTCTTGAGCATATAAACCTGCATCGGAAGCGAGCCCTTTGAAGTCGATAATTTTCCTGTAGCTGGTCAAGTTCGAGAGCGAAAAGCGCAGGCCGATGGAGTAGTTACCCACCAGCGAATTTTCCGCGTTGAGCGTGGGGCCCTGATTGGCTCCGAAGGTGAGCGAACCCACGCCTAATACGCCACCGTTGCTCGTGATCGCGAGGCTGCCGACTGAGTCGTTGAGGTTGCCGAGGAACTGGTAGTCGTGAACCAATACCTGGGCTGAAGCGGCGCTGCCGAGCAGCCCCGCGGTTAATGCCAATACGGCTGATTTGATTTTCATAGGGAGGTTGGAGGCGTGAGCCTTCGTGGAAAACGAAGTCGGCACACAGGATATGGTTATTTCCCCCTAGAAGATTTCAGCGTTTGGGATCGAATCAGGGTTTACCTGACAATTTTTTGACAAACCTATCGGTCCGTGGGTTCGACTCAGGTTTCCGGGTTATCCTCCCTGAGAGCGTGAGAGGGTGGATGCCTCGGCGTGCGAGTGGCGGGCGTTCATGCCAGCGACCAAGCGGTCTCACCAATCCAGCCCGTGAGCCGCGAGTTCCTCATGGAGCGCGGCCAAATCCCAGAGCGTGAGCTGGCCGGTTTTTTCCCAAACGGCGAACTGCCGGCCGTCGGGCGAGAAAGCGAGGTCAGCCACGCCTTGGCTGCTTTCGGGTGTTTCCAAATGAGCGAGCATCGCTCCGTCGGCGACGCGGACGAGGCAGGAGTAGTCGCCCAAGCCAAACGCGAGCAGACGCCCGTCGCGCGAAATGGCGGTGTTGTGCCCGGCTCCTTGTGGCTGAGCCGGCAGTTCCGGCCCAGGTGATAAATCCGCGGTGCGGCGCAACACCGTGGCCGCCATGCTGACGCCGACGAGGAGCCAGTTGCCGTCGGGGCTGAGGCGCACGTGTTGGCCATGGGTGAGTGGTAGCGTGCGCAGTTCGCGACCGGTCGTGGCATCCATGATTTTCAACGGCGTGCGGCCGATGCCCTCGAAGCTGTTGGCGAGCACTTCGCGACCGTCGGCAAGAAATACAGCGCGCGCGGCTCCCGCGAGCGGCCAGCGGACGGCGGGCGCTTCGCCGCGCAGTGCGACGACTTTAACCTGATCGTTCCATGGTGAGGTCAACAGCGCGCGAGCTCCGTCGCGGGAGACATCTGAGAGCAGAAAATTTGTTTCTGCATCGATCGTCGCCGCGGTTCCGAAGTGCGCCAGCCCGTCGGCCGTCGCCTCGACGGGTAACCGCACGAGCCCGATTTCCTTGCTGCACGCGATGAGTGCCTGACCATCGGGAGCGAAGCGAAGGCTGCATTGATTGTTGGCGTGACCTTGGGCGACGGCCGAGATGACTTTGCCGCTCGTAGCCTCGCGCAACTGGATGCCGCCCCATGCGGCCGTGGCGATCCAGCGACCGTCGGGCGAGTAGTCGAGGGTGGCGCCGTTGTTGGTGACATTGTCGTGGTCATCGGTCTCACAGGGGACGGTGCGAACGACGCGGGGCATCTCGAATCGAAAGAGGCGGGCTTTTTCCGGACCGCTCGTTTTGGCCAGCAACGTGCCGGTGCGATCCACGGCGACCTCGGGTTGTCCACCGAGCAGCGCGGTCATAATGTGTCGGTTGGTGACGAGATTCCACACGTTGGCTCCGCCGTTTTGGCCAACGGAGATGATCAAATTTGAATTGGGCCCGGGCATCACTGAGTCGGCGTTGGAATCGGAGAGGGCGCGCAACCGCCGGCCGTCGCGGGCGCGATAAATCTCAATCTGACTGGAAGCCACCAACAGGCGCTTGCTGTCGGGGGACCACGCGAGGGTTTGAAATACTTCATCCACGCGTGGCCGGCTGATTTCCGCGCCGGTGGTCGCATCGGTGATTTGGAGGAATTGACCTTCGGTCCGCCGAAAGGGCGTGCCGACGGCGAGCATCGTGCCATCGGGTGAGTAAACGAGGTGCGTGACCTCTGCATCGGTCTCGATGTGTTTCAATTCGTGGCCGTCTTCAGTCGCGTGAAACGTGATCCCTCCGCCGGGATTCGCGCTGGCCAACGTTCGTCCATCGGGAGAAAACGCGTCGGGTTGCCCGTAGTTGAAGCGTTTGCCCGCCGTGTAGGCATGATTGGGCAGGCGGAAAACCGGCTCAGGGCGAGTGGCATTCCACACGAGCACTTCCGCCTGTTTATTGCGTGCGACGAGCCAGTGCCCGTCCGCTGAAAACGTCGGGACCGAAAACAAGTTACTCGTCGGGCCGTGAAACCGCGTGATGAGCATGGCGTCGCTCAGACGGTGGAGTTCGAGTTGGCCGGGGTCGGTTTCCACGGCGTAGCGATCGTGGTCGGGATCAAACGCGATGCGCTGACTCACGCCCGTGCGAGCCGTCCACTCGCGGATGAGCGTGAGCTCGGGCGTGGCGAGGGCGGCGATGAATTCATCGCGGACATCGAGGCCGGGCCGGATGCGCGCGGCTTCGGCGGTGGCGGCGAGCGCTTCGTTGCGCTGCCCCTGGTGGGCGTTCAGTCGGGTGGCGCGGGCTTGCGCTAGGAGGGAAACGCGCAGTTGCTCGCGGGTCTTTTTCTCGGCGGCGACGGTTTCGGTATGCGCGGCTTCGGCGGCGCGTCGGGCGCGGTCGATGCGAAGGGCAATGAGCGGGCCGCCAACGGCGAACAGGAGCAAAATCGTCGTGGCGAGCCCGACCGAAGTCGCGGCCGCAGGGTGACGACGGCACCAGCGAAAGGTTTTTTCAACGGTTCCCGCCGGGCGGGCGTGGATCGTTTTGCCGCGGAGGAAACGCGTGAGATCGTCGCGCAGCAGCTCGGCGGTGGCGTAGCGGGCGGCGGGAGATTTCCCGAGACACTTCAGGCAAATCGTTTCGAGATCGCGCGGCACGCCGGGTTGCAGGAGGCGGGGCGCGGGGGGATCGGCGTCCTTTAACTGCGCGAGAATCGCCGCGGTCGAATCGCCGATGAAGGGCGCGCGGCCGGTGAGGCAGACGTAAAGGATCGCGCCGAGGCCATAGACATCGGACGGCGGCGAAGCGCGGTCGACACCGGCGAGCAGTTCAGGCGCGAGGTAGGCGGGTGTGCCGGCGACCTGACCGGGCAGCGTGAGATCGCCCGAGCCTTCGAGTGGCGCGGCGAGGCCGAAGTCGGCGAGGTGGGGCTCGCCGGCGGCGTCGAGGAGGATGTTCGATGGTTTGAGATCGCGGTGGAGGAGGCCGGAAGCGTGGGCGTGGGCGAGGGCATCGGCGAGTTTGGCGACCAGTTCGGCGGTGCGTCGCGGCGGGATCGGTTTGCCGGCGAGGTGCTCGTCGAGATTTCCACCCTCAAGAAAATCCATCGCGAGAAACGCGCCGGTCTCGCTGCGGCCGAGCGCGTGAACGGCAACGATGTGCGGATGCCGCAGGCGCGCCGCTGACTGGCCTTCGCGAAGGAGGCGTTGGGCAAATTGCGGATTCGCGCCGGTGACGAGAAGTTTCAGCGCGACGAGGCGGTCGAGTTTGCGTTCGCGCGCGAGCCACACGACGCCCATCGCGCCGCGACCGAGTTCGTGGAGGAGTTCGTAGCCCTCGATGCCTTCGGGCGAGGCGGAGGATGGGTCGAGTTTGCCGAGCGCGAGCGCGTGGGTGAGGGCGCAACGCGGGCAATCGGAGCTGTCGCGTGGCAACGGGAGTTGGCAGGCGGGGCAGAGCATGGCGCTAATGCGACACCGCGCCGAGCAGGCGGCGAAGCTCGGGTTCGAGGTCGGCGCGGTCGGTCAATGTCTCGGCGACTTCGGCGCGGATGAGTTCGGCGTATCGGCGCGAGAGGCGGTGAACGATCACGGCGAGTCGGCTGCGCGCGAGGCCGAGCTGCGTGCCGAGCCGCTCGTAATCGCCCGCCGTCGGGGCGTGCGTCACGAACGGTCGGAGAATTTCAAAGCGCGCCGCGTCGCTGCCGCGCAACTGCTCCTCGGCGAGCCGGCCGAGCGCAGCTTGCAGGACGCAGTTGGCCCACGTGCGTTCATAGACGGCGGCGGGGTCGGCTTCGGTGGAGGCGAGCGCGGCGAGTTCCTGTTCGCAGTCGGCGGTGTCGAGCGAGAGGAGCGGATTTTGACCGCCACGTTTGGCGGCCTGCTCGTGACGGCGTTGGTTGGAGAGAAAATTTCGCAGCAGCGTGAGGAGAAACGCGCGGAAGCTTCCACGGTCCGGATCGGCCTGTTTCAGCCAGGAACGCTCCAGTAGGTAGACGAAGAAATCCTGCGTGGCATCTTCAGCGTCGGTGGGCGAAAGACCGCTGCGTCGCGCGTAGGCATACATCGGGCGCCAGTAGCTGCGGCAGAGCCCGTCGAGGGCGGGGCCGGCTTGGTCGTCGCGTGCGGCGGCGAGCACGAGGCTCCAGGACGTGGAGGCGAAACCGTCGCGAGGTGAGAGGGACGACATCAGGCAGGGAAATTATTTTTTCACCCGCCCCGCGATTTCTTCGAGTGGATAAGTGATGATCTCGGCGAGCGTCGGGTGATACCAAGGGGCGCGGAGGAGATCGAAGACGGTGGCGCGCATCGCGAGCGGGCCGCTGAAGCAGTGGATCAATTCACCGGCATCTTTGCCGACGATCTCGGCGCCGAGGATACGACCGCGTTTCGGCTCGGCGAGCACGCGGACATAGCCGTAGTTCGCGTCCATCAGGATGGATTTGCCGTGGTCGTTGAACGGGTAGCTCGCGGCGAGATATTTTACGCCGGCTTCGTCGAGTTCGCGTTCGAGGCGGCCGATGGTGGCGAGTTGCGGGTCGGTGAAGACGACGCTGAGGAGAAGC
>JANYBX010000518.1 GCA_025360615.1 Opitutia bacterium | reverse complement strand
TAGTGATAGCCCTTGGCCTTGAGCACGGTCGCCATGCGGTTGTTGGCTTCCACCCAATCATGCATGCCGTCGCGCAGGTTGAGGTTGTCGCGGTCGCCTACTTGCATCCAGAGGCGGATGGGTTTGGCCGGGCTGTCGGGGATGATGGTTTCGTGGTAACCCCAAGCGCCGTGCGGAGTGTCCGGGTTGGGCGGCGACTGCTGGTAAACGTAGGTTCCGGAATAGGTGATCACACGGCGATAAAGCTCGGGGTGAGACCACGCCATCGTGAACGCGGCAACCCCGCCGGAACTGCCGCCCATCGTGGCGCGCCCTTCCGGATCCCGGGTGATTTTCACCCGGTAGTTTTGCTCCACCAGCGGGAGCACCTCGGCTTCGACAAACTCGGCGTAGCGGCCGGAGACGGTGTCGTATTCCAAGCCGCGTTCGCTGCCCTGGCCGTCGCCCCCGCCGTTTTGAATCATCACCGCCACCATCGCCGGCACGCGATGCTGGTGAATCAGATTATCGAGCACGGTGGGCAGGGAGCCGTCGGGGCCGTCCGCCGTCACGATCACGGGAGCGGCGGTGCCCGGCACGTATTGCGCGGGGATGTAAACCGTCACCGTGCGAGCGTAAGGCTTTGGGTAGAGTTTGGGGTTTGTCGGATCGGCCGGCCGGACGTCGTCGGCACCGTCGGGAGCGACCCGCGTGATGCCGGGATAGAATTTGCTGTCTTCTGATTTCATGGTGAAACGCTCCACCGTGCCCTTCGGCACGCCTTCGACGGCGGTCAATTCAGGTGCGCGCACGTAGTCCGGCCCGATCAGGAAATCGCCATCGACATCGATGGGCGGATTCAGGCCGGGGGCGCCGCGCATGATCGCCTCTTCGCCGGGCTTCGCGCCGACGGGCGTGAGCTTGGGCGTGCCGGGTGCCGTCGCCAGCCGCGTCGGCGCGGGCGGGCGGGGTGGGCGGTTGGCGGAGGGCGGTTGCTGAACCGGCGGCGGAGCAGGAAGTGCATCCGCGCCGCGCAAGTGGCCCAAGAGGGCGGGCGAGCTGGTGCAACCGAGGAGCAGGACAAGTCGAAGCGATATCGCTTTTTTCATGGAGGAGTAGTGAGGGGAAGCCGGGCAGTGCGCCTGGGTGGAAGGGCAGACGGCGGCACGCTGAAATCGATGCGTGATTTGAGCGTGCGTGAGCGTTTACCCAATCAGGGTAAGGTGGGTTCCTTGGTTCCGCTTCGGTAGCCACCTGCAGAAAAATGCGGGGGAGAGGAACTCAGCTTTGTGGTTTCGTCCCGTCGCTTCGTGGGCACTCCAAGGTGAAGGCAGCACCGTGAGCGCGGAAATCAGGCGTATTTGTAACCGAGACTTGAGACTGACTGCACGCTACCGACGCTCGTGGTGAAGATCGGTGCCGGTTGCAGGATTTCCTTGAGATTGGCCGGAGCCTGCGACTTGTGATGACTCTGCCACTGGGCCCAGATGCGGTCGATGTTGGCGTGATGAAGCCAGAACAGTGGATCGCTGGGAGAAGACGATCCGGCGAGGTCGCCGCCGACGGCGTTGTGCACCCCCGCGTGGATCGCTCCTTCAAGCGTGCGCTGGAACGTCCTGAATGTGCCGATACCCGCGACCGCGACCACGTCCGTGGGGGAAGCGAGCTGCGAGGGATCCCATTTGCCGCGGGTCACGCCCCAGCTCTTGAGCAGTTTCTTGCCCTGCAGCGCGGCGGGAATGGCGGGGTTCGCGATGGCATCCCAATAGGGGATGTAGAGATCGGGGTGGATGGCTTGCAGGCGTTTTTCCATCTGGAGGACGAACCAGCGGTGCCAGGAGAGAAAGTTAAAACCCTCCATGATCATGCCGCCCGCCATGCGCATGGTATGCACATGCCAGCCCATGCCAGTCATGTTTGAGCCGTCCATCGCCTGAACGTGAACCTTGACAAAATCGCGATAGGCGGGGGGCGCGACGCCAATCCCGTGGGTCTGGTTCACGGCATCAATAAATTTGTCCCACGGATACGAAGGAGTGTTCTGATTTTTGCGGGTGGTCATGATGAGGCGGGGCTAAGCGGAATTTGATTTTTGTAAACGAGAGGGTCGGGGAGGTGTCTCATTCCTCCTTCATTTGACAAGATTCCGCTCCCCCGCAGCGCATCCTGACGGCCCGCAGTGGAGGCTGGATAAACGGGTTTGGGCGCGTGGGTGCACGGCAGGTTTATTTGGTTTTCCCCTGACCCTGCCTTTGCTTTTTTCCGGAGATTTCACGGATACGCGCTCGGGCTTTTCGTTGTTCGCAGTGGGCTGGTTGTTTTTTCCGTCACTTGGCCTTGGTCGCAAAGCGCGGTAAAGGCTTTCTCCCAGATTGCTTCAACCTCACCCGCGGGCTGGCGCTGAACAGACTTCAATTTTGTGAGGCGGCTCAGTGGATCTTGCTCGTGGAATAGGATTCACAAACGGAGATGCTGCCATTGAACAACACGCCGAGGTGATGGTGCGGATTTGCCTCTCTTTATCATTACATGCGCTCGGATGCGGATCGTTCGGTTTCGCGGCGGACGCGGAGCCGCGCAACGACGGCGCGAGCGAACGCGTAGGAGGCGTGACCGCGATGACCGCCTGCACGTGAAGAGGGACAGGATAGCGAATTTTCGTTTTCGCGTGGGAGCCCAAATTGGATTGCGGCCTATCGGATGCGTAGCCGCGGAGGAGCGCGAAGCTGTCCTCGCAGTCATTTTTTGAGGAAGGGCTCGGTGTCATTCGGTTACTCGGAACATTCGAGCGGCGGAGCACCTCCCACTCCCTTTTCCATTGCATGAACGCTCTTGAACTTCGGGGAACCCCGCGACGCAGGACGCGGCCAATCCGCCGATTTCCGCTCTTGGCCATCGCGATTTTTGGGTTGGCGGGTCCGCTCGGCGCCGCTGCGGCCGAGCCGGCCGTCGCGGGTGAAGACGATGCCGCAGGCCTTGACGACACCCTTTCACTCACCGCCTACAACGTGAAGGCCGACCGCATTGAGGATTTCGGGCTGCGCGTGGAGAGCGCGCGCTACCCGTTTTCCTCCCAACTGACTACGCTCACGACGGTCTGGTTCGCAAAGTTTGCCCCGCAGATTATCGCCGTCGTGCCCAACACCGCAGCCGCCAAAGCTGGCCTCCAACCGGGTGATCGCATTCTCAAATCCGAAGGCCGGTCGACGGTCGGAGGTCCGTTTTCCCGAAACATCTTCGACAAGCTCCAAAAGAAAAAATGGGAGGAGGTCGCGAGCGGAAAGGCGACTGTCACGTGGACCCTTGAGATTGAAACGCCGGTGACCAAATTCGTGCGCACCGTAAAACTCACCGTGCCAACACCACCGCCGCATTGGGGCGCGTCGGTCTGGCGGATGCCCGGGGGACGAAGCCAGAGCACCGTCAGAGAACCGGGACCACTCGCCGAGCGTAGCCGCGCCGTCCTCGACAACGGCATCTGGACGTTGCTCCCGTGGCCGATGTCGGGCGTCGTCGTCGGCGACGTTTTGCCCACCTCTGAATCGACCGCCACCGGTTTCGCGTGGCACGTCGGCCGCGAGCGGGAGGGATGGCATCAGATTTTAGTGACGCAATTTGGCGGACACACGCAGGTCTTTTTAGAGGCGAGTTCGCCTTCGACTGGTCGCCGCATTTATCTGACGTCGCCCTCCGGCGTGCTCGAGAAGGCGTGGCGGTGGACGCGTCAGGCCAACATCGCCCTGATGAAAGCAAAGACGGCGGAAGTCGCGGCCAAGGTGGGCGAAATTTCGGCCGAGGAGGCACGCGTCGGGTTTGAATCCGAACTCGATCTCTGGACGACGAAAGTCGCCAAGGTCTCCGCCCGCTGGCCCATGGAGCTGAAGCCCGGCTACGATGCGAATGCGATCTTCGCCGTGCTCGCCGCGAAGGAGGGAACGCCGCTTACCGCCGCGCCCGCCCGGCCTTTCGCCGAAAAATTTCCAGGCCTTCCGCCCGCGACTGAAGCGGAACGCGCGCTGTTCACCGACGCCTACGCCAAACTCGGCACCGATCCCGACCAGTGGGCCTACACCGAAACCTCACACGGCGTTGAGGACAAACGCGTGCTCGTGAAGCGGGTCGATCCGTCGAAACCCGAAGCCGAGCGTTGCGTGCTTTTCAGCGTCGACGGCCAACCGCCGACGACGGCGGACGTGCAACGGTGGCGCGAGGACGGCGGCGATCAGACGAAGCCGCTAGGGGAGATACCACCGTTCGTGAGCATCGTTGATCTGAAGGAACTGCGCGTTTTCAAGGATGAGGCGGCGGCGGTGGTGTTCGAGCTGCGCATGCGCAGCGATAACGCAGACTTTCCTGCGGAGAAGTTTCAGGCGCACTTTCGCGTGAACAAAAGCTCCCGTGGGTTTGAGAATATCGCGGTGAAACTGCGCGAGGCATTCCGCGTGGCTGGCGTGGTGAATATCCTCGACGCGGGTCTGGAGCTGCGTTTTCAGACTTTTGATCCCGCGCTCGCGCCGCAGCCGGTGTTCCTGAACATGGGCGGCGGAGTGCGCGTGCTGCTCGTGAAATTCTCGCGCTCCTGCGAAGCCACACGCACGGATTTCAAGCGCGTCGTGCCGTTTGAGGAAGCGGCGGCGGCGAAGTAAGGCGCGTTGCAGTACCGCCGTCGTGCAAACGCGAGGAACAAATCTCGCAAAACAAAGGTATCACTCCCCGATGCTGATTTTACCTCCGCTGATGCGATCGACGCCCATTCGGCGGTTCGTCTACTTGTTTGTGCTGACGAGCGGGTCGCTGGGTTGGGCGCAGGAGCCGGCCGAGCGTCCGCTCGAGGATGTGACGCTCCTGCTCCCGTTCTCGGTGAAGGGTGCGCGGATGGAGGATTTTGGGTTTCGCTATGGTGTCACGATCCAGATTCCCGGCCCGGATTTCGTGATCGTCTCGGAAATTTTTCCCAACACCCCGGCATCGAAGGCAGGACTGCGGCCGGGCGATCAGATTTTCAAGGTCGACGGTAAAGCCGTGTCGGCGTGGTCGGCCGTGTTTAAGCCGACGAAGATTCAGGACCAAAAATGGGCGGAACTCGCCGCCGGCAAACCGAGTGTTTCGCTGACCTTGGAGGTGGGTGCACCGAAGACGAAAGCGCGCCGCACGGTCATTCTGACCATCCCGTCGCCGGCTCCGCATTGGGGAAGTGACAAATGGAGCCCGCCGGAAGGCCGCGTTCCCGCCGTGGTTGACGAGGCCGGGCCGTTGGCGGCGCTGGCACGTGAGGTGATGGATAACGGCATTTGGTCAGGTCGCCATGATCGGCTCGGCTACGAGTGGCGGATCGTGCAGCCGGCGGGCACGCATCGCATTTGGGTGACACAATCCCGGGGGAAGACCGAGATTGCGCTGGAGCATCGATCACCTTCGCGGGAGTTGGAATCTAGCAGTTTTCTCACCTCTCCGTCGGGCGCGATGGACGAGGGCCGGAGCGCGGCGCCAAAAATAAAAGGGAAACGCCGGGAGATTCCCGCGGAGGAGACTCGGGCGGAGTTCGAAGCGGAGATCGATTTCTGGCTGCACAAAGTCGGACGGGTTACGGGACGCTGGCCGTTCGAGGCCCTCTCCGGGAAAACGGAAACCCTCGTTAGTGTGGAGCCATTCCAATGGAATCGCCGGTCGTCTTTCAGCGCAGCGGACGAGTCGGGAAAGGCGAATGCGCCGCTGGCGAACTCGTTTTTGAAACTGCCCGTGGCCACAACGGAGCAAAAAAATCTGTTCTCGGACGCCCTCGGGAAAATCGGGCTGGATGCGGAGGGTTGGGCGTTCACGGAGACGGCGCGATCGGCAGGGGATGACCGCGTGCTGACCGTGCGCTACGATCCCTCAAAGCCGCCGGCGGAAAGGAGCACCTTGCTGAAGGTGGACGGGAAGGCGCCGAAACCGGCGGTGGTCGAAAAATGGCGCAGCGAAGCGCGCGACCCGCTGCCGGGTTTGGGCGAACTGCCGCCGCTCTCGACCGTCGTCGATGTAAACGAGGTGCGGGTTTTTGCGGATGAGACGGCGGCGGTCGTGTTCGAGCTGCCGGTGAAGGCGTCGAACGCGGAATTTCCCGCGGATAAATTTCTGGCGCGGTTTCGCGTGAACAAGACGCACCGCGGCTTCGAGGATTTTTCCGTAAAGCTGCGCGAACCGATGAGCGTCGCCGGCGTGGCGAAGGTGACGGACGCAGGATTTGAGGCGCGTTTCCAGACGCTCGATCCCTCGCTCGCGCCGCAGCCGGTTCTATTGAAAGCGGGCGGCGGCGTGCGTGTGTTGCTCGTGAAAATTTCGCGCTCCTTCGAGGTGGCACGCACGGATTTTAAACGGGTCCTCCCGTTCGAGGAAACGGCTGTGCCCGGGAAGCAGTGATCCGCCGCCCGCCAAAGTGGGCGGGCGGCGGCGGTGTTTGGATTGCTCCGTCGCGCGCACGCCAGCAATTTCCCGGGCACTCCATGCAATTCATCGCACCCCGCCTGCGCCTTCGTTTTCTGCTGGGCGTTTTTCTCCTCGGCTGCAGTTCGCTGGTCGCGGCGGATGTCGCCCCCGCCGTGCCGCCGCCAGTGCCGGGATTTCCGATCGGGCGCTGCGTGCTCGTGCTCAACATCACGTCGCCGGAGGACGCGAAGACCGCCGGCTTCGAATACTTGGAGGTCAACTTGCCGGATTTACTGCCGCTCCCGGATGAGGAGTTCACGCGCGTCGTCGCGCGGTTGCGTGGCATCGGCATTCCGCTGCTTTCCGGCTACGGCTTCATGCCCGCTGATCTCAAGGTCGTCGGCCCGGCGGTGGATCACGCGCGGGTGGATGCGGCCCTGCGGCGTGGCCTGGACCGCGCGCAGCAACTCGGACTCAGCTTCGTGGTGCATGGCAACCTGATCGCGGGAACGCGGAGCGCGCCGGAGGATTTCCCTGCGGCCGAGGCGAGGAAACAGTTTGCCGAGTTCTGCCGCCACGCCGCGCGGGAGGGTGCGGCCCGCGGCATCACGGTGCTCGTCCAACCGATGGGCCGGAAATCCACTAACGTGATCAACACGGTGGCCGAGGGACTCGCGCTGGTCGAGGAAGTGCACAGCCCGCATTTGCAGTTGCTCGTCGATTTTTCGTCGATGGTCGAGGGTGGGGAAGCCTTTGCGATTCTCCAGCGGGCCGGGCCGCACATCCGGCAGGTCGAAATTCAAAACCCCAACGGGAGGATTTATCCCCAACGCAGCGACGAAGCCGATTACGTTTCCTTTTTTCGCGCGCTGAAAACCGGCGGCTACCGCGGGGGATTCAGCATCCACGGAAAACCCGGGGATTTTTTCACGACCGCCCCGCGTGCGCTGGCGCTGTTGCGCGGATTGGCCGCCACCGAATTGGCGGAGAAAAAATAAGCTGCGGCCGCACCCGCCACCTCGCTCCCATGCAAACGCGCGCGTGCCCCGCCTCCGATCTGGCCCTGCCGATCCTGGGCGTCGGGTGTTTTTCGTTCGGCGGCGGCGCCTACTGGGGCGAGCAAAGCCAGCGCGATGTCGATGCGGTCGTCGCCACCGCGCTCGATTTGGGCGTCAATTTTTTCGACACGGCGGAAACCTACAACGACGGCGCGAGCGAATCCGCGCTGGGCGAGGCGCTCCGGGGCCGGCGCGATGCGGCGCTAGTCTGCACGAAAATCCAGCCCGACCACTGCTACCGCGAGGAGGTTCGCCGACACTGCGAGGCCAGTCTCGCCCGGCTGAAGACGGATCGGATCGACGTTTACATGATCCATTGGCCGTTGAATCCCAGCTCGCTCCGGCACTACACGACCGACGAGCGCCGACTGGGCCGGCCTCCTTTGATCGAGGAAGCGTTGCACGAGCTCGACGAGCTGCGTCGCGAGGGAAAGGTCCGCCATCTGGGCGTGAGTAATTTCGGCGTGGCCCAACTCGCCGAAGCGGTCGCGACCGGCGTGCCGCTCGTCCTGAACGAGCTGCCCTACAATCTGCTCTCGCGCGGAATCGAGCCCGATCTGCTGCCCGCCTGCCAACGCCACGGTGTGGGTGTGCTCGGCTACACGCCGCTCGCCCAGGGTCTGCTGGCCGGGAAATTCGCGGGTTTCGACGAACTGCCGCCCATGCGCACGCGCACCCGCCACTTCCGCGGCGACCGCCCCGGCTCGCGCCACGGCGGCCCCGGCTTCGAGGCGGACACTTTTTCCGCGCTGGAAAATCTCCGCCGCGCCGCAGGGCAGGCTGGCCTGCCACTCGGCGATCTCGCCCTCGCGTGGACGATCGCGCACCCCGCGATCACCTGCACGCTCGTGGGCGCGCGCAATCTCGCCCAGCTCAAGGCCAACGTCCGCGCGGCCAACATTGTGCTCGCTCCTGAATTGCGCGCCGAACTCAGCCGGCTGACCGACACCCTGCTGGAAAAACTCGGGACCGGAGTGGACTACCACCAATCTCCGGCGGACAGCCGATCTTGGTGAGAAATCTCTTTCGGGCGGAGTAACGCGAGCTGGGAAAACTGAGCAACGCCGCGTGAAAGGCGAAGAGCCCAGGAACTCGAGCGGCGGCGCCACCGCACGAGCGGCCCATTATCCCCGCCTGAACCCTCGGTTTTTCAGGCTTCATTCAGGCCGGTGAGACGTTAGGAAGTTTTTGAAATGAAATCGCGCGGGGCCGCTTTTGTGAGATTCGCCGGGCGCGTTTTTTTCTTCGCAAGGGCGATTGGCGCGATCGCCTCCGGCGCGACGGAGCCTCTCGCTCAGTCGCAGCCGCCCGCTCTTTCCGCCGCCCCTTTCACGATCGCCGCACTGCAGCTTGAGATGCGGCCGATCCCGGCCGGCACTTTTTTAATGGGCAGCCCGGCGGACGAGCCGGGGCACACCGCGAAGGAAGCACCGCAGACCCGCGTGACGCTGTCGCAGCCGTTCTGGATGGGCCGGACCGAGATCACGCACGGCCAGTGGAAAAATGTGATGGGGACCGACCTGACCGAGCAGGCGCGCCGGGCACTGGCGAATGAGACGCTTTACCCATATGGGAGCAAACAGGAGACGCAGCGCGACCATTGGAAAAGGAAAGCGGATGACGCCCCGGCCACGTTGCTCAACAACACCGGCGACGATCTGCCCATGCACTTGGTCAACTGGCACGAGGCGATGGAATTTTGCCGCCGGCTCACGGAGCGGGAGTATGCGGCCGGCCGGCTGCGCCCGGATTCTTCCTACACGTTGCCCACAGAAGCCCAGTGGGAATATGCCTGCCGCGCCGGTAGCAGCGACGCGACCCATGCCGGCCCGATGGAAATCCTCGGCCGGCACAACGCGCCCGTGCTCGACGCCATCGCCTGGTATGGCGGCAACAGCTGCGTGGGCTATGAAGGGAAGGGGGCCGATCTCGCGAAGCTGAAGGAAAAGCAGTATCAGGGAATACTGGCCGGGCAGCGCACGGTGGGCACAAAGCGAGCCAATGCTTGGGGCCTCGTCGATACGCTCGGCAGCGTGTGGGAATGGTGTCTCGACAACGCGGGCACTTACCCGGGAGGCGAGGCCCACGATCTCAGGGGGCCCGATTCCGATGCACGGCGCGCGGAACGCGGTGGAAGCTGGCGCAGCTACGCCGCAGAAAACCGGGCCGCCTTCCGGTTCTTCGATCCGCCGGGCATACGCGATGACAATCTCGGATTTCGCATCGTGCTCGTATCGGCCAGGAGTCCGTAAACCGACCTCAACTCTCACCATGAACTCGAGATCCACTCCTGGGGAAAACCCTCCGGGCGCGATGAATCCGTCCGATCCGGAAACGCACGAGAAGACGGGTTTGCATGCGGGCGGGGCCAAGGCGACGGACCAACTCGAAGGGGTGATAGCAAAGCTCTGATCGAGGGCCGCGCGGGCGAGGTTCGGATTTTGAATGGGCGCGAGATGCGGTGCGAGCGACCGGCATGATCCGGAGAAAATCCGTGCCGCGCCAAGGGGACGACTCACGCTCGCACGGCCTAGCGGAGTTTAGCGGGGGAACTGCGGGGGCGGGCCCGCCGCGCCGTCACGATAATCGGCCATCCAACGCAGACAAGATGAAGGGCAAATCGTGACAACCTGAGCTTCGGCAGCGCGTGGTTGAAGGGAGTGGCGAGGTGGGGGGGATTTCCACGGGATCGTCAGGGGAAACACGTCGCGAAACATGACGATGAAAACCTCGGCTCCGTCGATCAAACCGATCCACGCCGAAACTTTCCGCAAAAAAGGCCGTCGAGAGACGGCCTTGCCTTGCACAGTGTTCGATGGTCGTGACCGTTTAGGTCTTCATGATGTTCCGACCAGCGGGACGCTTGGCGACCGGACCTTTTCCGCCGGGCGATTTTGCGGCGCGTGATTTTGCGGCGGTCATTCTGCCGCCTCTGCTTTTTTTAGCCATGGGAGGTATACTTTGGGGTTGATGTGCTGACGTTGAACTTCGCCTGATCCTGAACGGATTCGCGTCCAATGCCTATGGGGTATAACCCTACCATGGTGGAACCGAATAATGTTGAGTGCATCATCTCAAGAGGGCCCGCCGCCGCATAAAACTTACAATCGAGATCCAGCAGTTCTCGATCACCACGCTGTAGTCGGTTTCGAACAGGTCCCAGCCGTCGTCGGAGTTTCCCCATGAACGGCAGTTGCTGAAGACGATGCCCTGGCCGCAGTGCATCTTGGCCGCGAAGCCATCGGCACCGACTCCTTCAACGTCGCCGATGAACTACGCGCGCACGGCCCAGCGGAGTTTGGCCGAGGAACTGCGCGGGTTGGCCCGCCGCTCGTCCGGCCCGGCGCGGATGATTTCGTCGTTGGTCGCGGCGTAAATTCCCTCACGCACGCCCTCGCGGAAAGCGTGTTTCACCCGGCGATCTTCGCCGGAGTGAAACGTCAGGATCGCCACGCGGCCACCGGGTTTCAGGCACGCGGGCAGGTGGCGCAGAAACATGTCGAGCGCACCGAACTCGTCGTTCACCGCGATGCGGATCGCCTGAAACACGCGACGCACGCAGTCGTCGTCCAGCGACGAATCGTGGCGGGGCTGGTGCTGCTGGAGGATGGCGCGGATCGACTCGGCGAGCTGCAGGGTCCGCGTCAACGGTGCCTTGTCCCTGCGCGCGCTGAGTTCGCGGGCGAGCAACTCGGCGTGCGGCTCGTCGGAATTTTCGGTGAGCGCGGTGGCGAGCGCGGCGGCGGAAACCCGCGTGAGCCACTCGGCTGCGGACGGCGCGCGGGATGGATTCAGGCGCAGGTCGAGCGGGCTGTCGGTCTTGAACGTGAACCCGCGCGCCGGGTCGTCGAGTTGCATCGATGAGACCCCGAGATCGGCGAGGATGGCATCGACGCCGGCGAGTCCGAGTTCCCCGAGCACTTTGGGCAGGCCCGCGAAGTTGGAGCGGACGGCGGTGAAGACCTCCTCACCCCAACCGGCGGCGCGGAGGCGGCCGGTGGTTTTGGGGTGTTCGACCGGATCGACATCCAGCCCGATGAGCCGGCCACCCGGGGCCAGGCGCGCGAGCAATTCCCGCGCGTGTCCGCCGAAGCCGAGCGTGCAGTCGACGGCGAGTTCGCCGGGTTGGAGCGCGAGCACCGTGAGAATCTCGGCCACCATGATGGGCCGGTGACTGCCGGCGGGAGTCTTGCCGGCGGCGAGAACCTTGGCGACGTCGGCGGCGTAGCGATCCGGATTCAGCTCCTTGTATTTGTCCTCAAAGCGCCGCGGGTTTTTGCCCGCATAGCGCGGACGGCGCCGATGGGGGACGGGCGGCGTGGATTCGGAGTCAGGCATGGAAGAGCTTATCGCCCCATGAAACGGTTTCCGCTTGGAAAGGCTACAGGGGAAAACTGAATATGTGGCAAAGGCCGGGCACCCATTGACCAAGTTCTGAAAATACGGAAAAAGGGACGATGCGATTAAAGATCAAATGGAGCGACGATCGGGTGCAGGGGGCCACCACGGCGCTGCTCCTCATCAGTCGTGACCGCCTCAGCCGCGGTGCGACGGACGATTTAATCCAAGCGTCGCTGGCCGATTATCGAAACGATCCCGATGTCTATAAACGGAACAAATCCACGTGGGCGGACGCAGGTGAAGTGGGGCCGTTAACGAATCCCCAGCACGTCGCGTATTACCAGAAACTGCTTTCCGCAGTGGATGGACTCCTCCGAAAAATGGTTCAGGGGAAGCGTGAGTTTAACAGTCTGACCGAACTCGATAATTTTTTGATCTTCACCCTCAACCGCGTGCGCTGAGCGGATCGTCGATCCTTGGGATCGGTTGCGACCAATCACAAAACTTCTCCGAGGAGTGGCGGAAGCGGCAAGTTAAGCTCGCCCCGATTTCCGGACTCGCCCACGCCGATTAGCGCCGGCCGGCGGGCGTTCCGGGCTGAGCTCGTTGGTCGATCTGGGCGGTTCAAACCTTGATTCTAAGTATTTCCCCTCCTCGCGGAGCGATGCGCGAGCATACATGTTCCGCGTATGAAATCTCATACCCTTATCCTCCTGTTCCTCGCCACCCTTTCTTGCCGGGCTCAGAATTCCACGGCTAATTCAACCGCCCGCCCCGTGCAAGGGGTTGAGTCGGCCAAGCCAGCCCAAGATGCCGGCACCCCAGCGCAGGCCACCGATGCTGGCGCGCGTGCGGAACTGGCCGACGCAGCTTCCAATCAGTCTGCGTCGATGAAACCAATTATGGCCGCAATGGTGGTCGATGCTTCGGCGGACATGAAACCAACCGCCCAGGATCTTAAAAAAGATTTGGCTGATCTGCGCGCCGAGCAGCGAGCGAGCATGGTTCAACAACTCGCCGACGAGGCCCAGAACCATAAAACCGCCTTTGTCGGGATTCTTGCGATCGAGCAGCCGATGTTTTCCCTGCCCACGCCGTCCAATGGAGCAGCCCCCGTCGTCGCATTGGCCCCGGCCATGGAAAAGAAGAACGTCGCCGCCGCCTATCGCTCCAAATAAATCAGCCGCGCGGCCTCCATTCCTCGGATGCTGCCCGGTTGCTGGATGATCCATTTAAGAATTGAGACCTGAGGTTGCCCGACTTAAAGGCCCTCACCGCCGACCGGATTCGATCCTAAACGTTCCCCACGGGCCTAGCCAGTTGCTCGCCGCCCATTTTGATGGCGGAGGATGGCCACCGGGCAAAGCTGGGCGGCTCAGCGATCATCGCCGGTAAGCCGCCGCCACGTGTGTGCCGGCACGCGATTCAGGCTTGGCGTCGGCGTGCGGGGCTGGGAAAACTTGCGCTTACACATGAGCGATTCCTCCTCTTTCTACGCGTGCATCATGGCGGGTGGCAGCGGCGAGCGTTTCTGGCCGATGAGCCGGGCCCGCACGCCGAAGCAACTCCTCAAACTCCTCGGCGATACGACGCTGATCGAGGAAACAGTGCGCCGGCTCGACGGCGTGGTGCCACTGGAAAACATTTTCGTGCTCACCAACACCGTCCAGCTCGCGGCCACGCGCGCCGCACTGCCGATGCTGCGGGCGGCGCAAATCGTCGCCGAGCCGGCGAAGCGAGACACCGCCCCGGCGGCCGCGCTCGCGACCGCGCTGGTGCGCGCGCGCGACCCGAACGGCGTGTTGCTCGTGCTCTCCGCCGACGCGGTGATCCACGACGGGAAAAGCTGCGGCCGCCAGCTCGGCGCGGCTCTCACGCGTGCGGCGCAGACCGATGCGGTGCTGACCTTCGGCATCAAGCCCGATCACGCCGCCACCGGTTTTGGCTATCTGGAAATGGGCGACGAAGTCGCGCGGGGAGCGGAGGGCAGCGTATTTCGCCGCGTGAGCCGTTTCGTGGAAAAACCTGACGGGGCGACGGCGCAGCGCTATGTCGAGAGCGGGCACTATACGTGGAACGCGGGCATCTTCGCCTGGAGCGTCGCGGTGTTTCTCGCCGAGGCGGACCGCAATGCGCCGACGCTGGCGAAGTTCATCCGCGAATTTCCCGCCGGCGAAGCGGCGGCGACAAGTTACCTGGCGGAAAAATTCCCGACTTTGGAGCCGAAGGTCTCGCTCGACTATGCCATCATGGAGAAGGCGCGCGCGGTCGAGACGGCGGTGGCGGCTTTCGATTGGGACGATGTCGGGCTGTGGACGGCGCTGCCGAAACATTTGCCCAACGACGAGGCGGGCAACACCGTGCGCGGGCCGATTGTGGCCGTGAACTCGTCGAACAACATCGCCGTGAGCAACGGCCGCGTGATCGCACTCTGCGGCGTGAAAGACTTGGTCGTGGTCGAGACGGCCGACGCGATTCTGGTCTGCCACCGCGACGCCGTGCAGGACATCAAAAAGCTGCACCCGCTCCTCCCGAAGGAGCTATTGTAGAAGCAGCGTGGCACCTCGAGCCCGGGCGCCCCTTGGGCTGGAACAGCCAGCGGTGAATCCGCGACCGCGGTCTGCCCGTCGGTGATTTCCGGGACCGTGTGTGGCAGCAATGCGGGCCGAGGCTGCTATCTTCGTGGGGATTTCCATGCGGAGGGCAGAGAAGGACGGCGGAATTTAGCACGATCGGGATTACGGAAGGGTTATGCGGCCGGGCGGCGAAGAAAATATGTTTTCGGCTTGTGCTGCGCGCAACTTCGCGAGCACAGCTAACGTCAGTTCCCCGCCTCCCATGAAATCATTTCTCCCCTCGCTATTGGTCCTGTCTTTCGCGACCGCTGCCGTCGCTGCCACCGCTGACTACAAAATCGTCGCCCGCCACAAAATCGGTGGCGATGCCTCCGGCTTCGATTACCTGCGTGTCGATCCTGCGGCCCGCCGCCTCTACATCGCGCACGAGAAACGCGTCGAGGTGCTC
>JANYBX010000496.1 GCA_025360615.1 Opitutia bacterium | reverse complement strand
CGAGCTTGGCGGGGCGCGTGAAGAAGCCGTTGGCGCCGCCTGTGTAGAAAATTCGGTTCACGTAGCCCTGCCAGTTTTGCGCGTAGCCGGCGGTGGCGTTGGCGCCCGTGCTGTTCATGCCGCCGGGGATCGGTTGGACTTGGCCGGCGTTGAGCAGGCCGAACATCAGCGTGCTGTTGGAGGAGGCAGTGATGATGCCGCTCTCGGTGTTGAACACGACGGTGAGCTCGATGAAATCCGTGTTGTTCACGAGCGTGACCGGGTACTGCGTGAACAGCGCCTGCACGTGGGTGAAGCCCGAGCTCGTGCTGACGATGCCCGTGCGCAGATTGCCCGAGGTGATGACGGGCGGGGCGGGGCTGAAGGTCTTGACCGCGATCTGCTGGTAGGATGCAGCCGACACCGAGGGAGAAGCGGGCGAGGTGGGATTGGCGTTCACCGTGCTCGCGCCGGTGAAGGTTTCGTTGAACGCTGTGGTCTGCGCAACGAGAGCGGGTGCGAGGCAGCTAAGAACTACGGCAGAGATGCCGACGGAGAACGGGCGGAATAAGTCCATGGGTAAAATTGGGCGAGGGGAAGAACGAGCGGGCGGGCGCGCGGAAGGCAATTGCACCGCCTGTCGTCAAAATTATCGACACGTTCTCCGATGAGAGCGTCGCCAAAGGAAGCGGGGTGGAGGAGTGAGGTGGGCTCAACGCACGCGGGGCGCGTTCGTGGGGCGGATGACCTCGCTAGCACACAACTGAGCGGCGCCAGCGTAAAGCTGCCCTCTGCGCGCATTGTTGCGCAACGCAGCTTTGCACTCAGGGCAGAGCGGACCAAAGGGTTAGGCGTTGCCTGCCATTTCTGGGAAAGCAAAAAAAGCCGGCCGACATGATAAACGTCGGCCGGCTTTTTGTTTTTCTGATAAGTCGTCGGCTGACCGGTTTAGTTCGAGCCGATGGCCTCGGCCGAGTCGGTGCCGATGGCCCATTGGTCGTCGTAGTAGTAGAGGTAGACGTCGCTATTGGCGAAGCGCAGCGTTTGCAGCACGGCCTCCAGCGTGCTGCTGGGAAAATGCAGGCGGTAGGTGCGGCCGGGGCCGCTGTTTTGGGCGTTCTGGTTGTTGGGATCGTTCGGATTGTTGGGATCCGGATTCTGGCGCGCCGCGGGTTTATCGACCTGATCCGGATCGCGAAAAAAGATTTCGGCGATGGGGGTGTCTCCTGCTTTTGGGTCATTGTCCCACAGCGTAATTTTCGCGCGGTAGTTGGCCCACTTGTCGCCGTTGGGTGTGTAGCCGCCCGCGCCCCAGAGGTGGCCCACTTGAAAGGCGCGGAGGTTGAAGGCGCGCCAGCGCGAGCCGGGCTCGGCCGCTTTCGCTACGATGTCGGGCGTGGCCTTGAGTTCGATCAGCGACTTTTGCTCCCCGTGATGGCCGCAGCCCGCGAACACAGCGAGCACGGCTGCAAGAGTGGTGAGGCGTCGGATGTTCAAGGGGAAGCGGGGATGGGAAATGTTCGCGGATCGACCGAGTGAGTTTGCTCCGACTAGAAGAGCGATTTCGCCACCACGCCGACGGCGGTGATCGGGCCGCTGTCGCCGAGACCGTCGATGGCGCGGTCGGCTTTCTTGAGCGTGTTCTGCACGCCGATATAAAGGGCGTCGTCGTTAAGCAATTTGCCGAGCGTGCCTTCGCCGCGGGCGATTTTGTCGGAGACGTCGTGGAAATTTTTCACCGTCGCCTTGATGTTGGCGGCGGATTCCTCGTCGTAGAGGAGGGTGCCGAGCGCGCCTTTACCGGATTTCACCTGCGCGAGGATGCCTTGGGTTTCGGTAACGAAAATTTTCGCGTCGGCGGCGGCGGACTTGATTTCGGCCACGGTGGCGAGGAGGTCGTCGTGGAGTTTCGGGTCGTTGATGAGTTTGCCGAGGGTGCCTTCGCCGTCTTTCAACTTCGTCGTGATGTCGCGGAGGTTGCTCAACGTGACGGTGGTGCTCTCGGTGTTGGCGCTGACGAGCTTGTCGATTTTCTGGAAGAGGCCGGGCTCGCCGTCCTTGCCTTTCATGGAGTCGGTGATGGAGGCGAGGGCGCCCTCGAGTTTTTGGCCGAGGTTGCCGATCTCGGACATGATGGTGTTGATGTCGGCGGTGACCTTGGTGTGCAGCTCAGCGCCATCGGCGAGGGCGGGGGATCCAGGGGTGCCGAGGTCGACGCTAATGTAGTTCGTGCCGATGAGGCCGGCCATGACGATGGTGGCGGTGGCATCGCTGGCGATTTTGATGCCGGGCTCGACGCGGAGGATGGCCTCCGCGCGGCGGCCGGCGAGGCGGGTCTTTTCGACGGAGCCGATCTTGACGCCGGCCATGCGGACTTCGTCGCCTTGCTTGAGTTCCTTGAGGTTTTCGAAGCCGGCGACGAGGGTGTAGCCGTTATCCTTGAAAATCTTGCCGTCGCTAAGCGTCTCGAAGGTCACCCAGATGAGGGCGACGCCGAGGAGGAAGAAGAGCCCGACGCGGGCGGTTTGCTGTGCGGTATTCATGATGTGGAGTGCGGTTAAAAGTTAAACGGCGAAGGCGGTTTCAGGTTTCGAGGCTTTTGAAGCGCGGTTTTTTCAGGTCGATTTTCGGGTGGAAGAAGTCGGCGATGCGCGGGTCTTTGGAGGTCGCGACCTCGGAGGGCGGGCCGAGGAAAACAAGTTCGCCGCCCATGAGGATGCCAATGCGATCGGCGATGCCGAGGGCGAGTTCGCGGTCGTGGGAGACGACGATGGTGGTGACGTGATACTCGTCCTTCAGGGTGGCGATAATCTCGCTGATGGTGGCGCTCATGACGGGGTCGAGCTCGCTGGTGGGCTCGTCGTAGAGCATGAGCTGCGGCTCCATCACGAGGGCGCGGGCAATAGCGACGCGTTTTTTCATGCCGCCGGAAAGCTCGGAGGGAAATTTTTGCGCGGCGTTTTCGAGGGAGAGAATCTGCAGGGCGCGCATGACCTTTTCCTTGATCTCGGCCTCGGTGCCGAGCTGGTGCTCGCGGGGGTAGAGGGCGAGATTGTCGTAAACGCTGATGGAGTTGAAGAGGGCACCCGCTTGGAAGACGAGGGCGATGCGCACCTTTTCGAGCGTGCCCTCGGTGGCGGCATCGTGACCGTCGATCAACACGCGACCGGCCGACGCAGCCTCGAGGCCGACGATGTGTTTCAGGAGCACGCTTTTGCCGGAGCCGCTCGGGCCCATGAGCACGAAGATCTCGCCGGGCTCGACGGCGAAGGAGACGTTTTTCAGCGCTTGGAGCGGGCCGAAGTTTTTCGAGAGTCCCTCGATGGCGATGCCGACGGCCGGGCTCTCGGCGGCGGTGATGGGGTTGCGATGGATCGGGCAGGTGGGCATGGCGGAAATCACATGAGGGCTTTGGTGACGAAGTAATCGAGCACGAGGATCGAGATGAGCGAGGCGACGACGGCGCGCGTGACGGAGGCGCCGATCTCGCGGGGGCCGCCGCGGGTGTTGAGGCCGATGCTGCAGCAGATGAGCACGACGACGAAGCCGAAGATCTCGGCTTTCACGAGGCCGGTGGCGACATCCTTGAACTTCATGTAGCGGCGCAACGCGGAGAAATAGGCCTCGGGGTCGATGGCGATGGCATCCACGTATTTCGAAACCAAGGCGCCGCCGAACCAGCCGACGAGGTCGCCGATGATCGCCAGGATGGGCATCATCACGACGATGGCGGCGAGCCGGGGCATCACCAACATGCGGGCGGGCGGGATGTTCATCGTGACGAGCGCGTCGACCTCCTGATAAACTTTCATGGAGGCGAGCTCAGCGGTGATGGCGGAGCCGACGCGGCCGGCGACGAGGATGGCAACGATCACGGGGCCGAGTTCGCGCGCGAAGGAGAGGCCGACGAGCGAGCCGATGAACTGCTTGGCGCCGAAATTCTGCATCGAGTAGCCGGACTGGAGCGCGAGCACGCTGCCCATGAAAAAGCTGAGGATGGCCACGATGGGCAGCGTGGTGTAGCCGATGAGGTAGCACTGCTCGATGAAGCGGGCGCGCTGCCGGGGGAGCGTGCCGAGGTATTTGCAGGATTGCAAAAGGAGCTGCACGGCGCCGCCGAAACCGAGGAGGATGGTGTTGAGTTGTTTCATGTCAGCGGTTCGTCGCGGTGGAAAGGCTAGCGCGTTTCGAGGGAAAATCTAACCAGAAGAAATGCCACGCGCCGTCGCCCGCCGTGCGGCGGAGGCCGAGCAGGCCGTTGCCGAGGGCGAGGCGTTTTTCCCCGGCGCGCGTTTCGACACTGAAGAGCGGGCCGAGGTGAAATGCGGAGCGTCCCTCGGCGGCGCGGTGTTCCCACGTGATCGCATCCCAGAGAAGCGAGGTGCGGTTCTCGCCGGGCGCGAGCTCGTCGTAGCGATAGAGGGCGAAGAGAGGAGTCCAGGTGTCGCGGATGATGTCGTTGCGCGGGAAAAAAACCTCGAAGGGACTCGGCAACTGATATTGCCGGCGGCCGGCGCCGTTGTTCCAGCCGCTGAAGAGAGGCCAGAGGTGGGTTTTGGTCGCGGGCGCGGCGGCGGGGTTGGTGAGGCTGCGTTGTTCGAGCGACGAGTAGACGCGGAAGAGGACCGTATTTTGTTTTTGCGCGACGCCGTCCTCTTCCCATTCCGCGTGGCGCCAGACGGGCCAGCCGATCCACGTCTTGTCGTAGCCCTTGATCACGGAGTGCGTGTAGAAGGGCCCCCAGCGATTGATCACGCGTTGGTCGCCCTCGGCTTGCACGAAAAACGGCCAGAGGTAGCGCGTCTCGTGGTAACGATAGGGAGTCGTGCGATCGGTGTTGCCGAAGAAAGGCCATGCGTAATTTTCGTCGCGATAGCCGGGGCGAGTCTCGCGCGTATAGAAGGGAATAAATCCCACCTGGTGCGTGGGCGGCGTGCCGGCGGGATCGTCATCGTGGGGCTGGATGGTGTTGTTCCACATCAGCGGCCAGAGGAGGTAGCGTTGTTGAAACGTGTCCGGGCGTTCGCGCCAGCCGAAGAGCGGCCAGATCGCGAAGCCGTGTTCGGCGCCGCGCGTCACGCGAATGATCGGCCAAGGCGCGAGGGTGGTCGTCGCGTCGTGTTTGTCGACCCGGGTGTAGAGGGGAAAAACAACCCACGAGAAGCGGTCGTAGCCGAAAAAATTCCTGATGGTGCCGATCACCGGGAGGAGTCCACGATAGGAGGTGGCCGGATCGCCGGTGTTTCTGGAAAAATATAGGGGCCAGATGTCGAAGCGCTCGTGATAGACGCCGGCGGTTTTAGGCGAGGCATCCTTGGCGCCGCCGGAGCGGTTGATGAGATTGAAGACCGACCATGTATAGCTGTCGGCGTCGGCCCGGTAGGTGAAGAGTGGGTAGAGACTGCTCACCTCGGTGCGGCGGCCCGTGGCATCGGTGCGCTCCAGATAGAGTGGGCGGAGGCCGGCGACGTGGCCGCCCTCGGGCGTTGCCTTTTGGAAAACGAGCGGGCCAGCCCACGCGGTCGATGTTTGCCGGCCGGCGGCGTCGGTTTGAACGACCCGCACGGGCCACGTGTTACTCTCGTTACTCTCCTCGGCGCGGGCAGGCGCGAGCGAGCCAGCGGCGAGGCCGAGGCAAACGAGGAGGCGGCGGAGTGGCATGATGGTGTCGAAGTGACGCGGAGAGCCGCGCCGGTGGTCCGCGCGGTGAGTCAAGCCGGCGAGCCACAGATATGATTAGGTTCCTAACCAGTGAAGCTTAACGGCAAACCTGCAAATGTTATGTGCATGATGGCGCAGAGATAGGACAGACTAACGAACCGGGATTCACGGCGAGGTTCCGTCGGTTTACGGAGGATTCGACTGAGAAAACGCGCGTCCGGGCGCGCGACCTGACCGTGCGCAGGGGATCAACCCAGCGGACCGACCCGGTGGAATGGAAGTCCGCCTCAGCGCGCGCGCCGCACCCGCTCCTTCTCCGCATCGCGTTCTTCTTCGATGCGCGCCCGCTCACTCGCCATCTGCTGCTGGATTTTGCCAGCCTCGTCGGCCTTCCGCTCCACGAGGGCCTGATTGAGCTGCTGCTTCAAAAAAATCTCCCGCTCCGCCAATTTTCCTTTGTAGACGCGGTCAAGCTCGGCGAGCCGGGCCTTCTGTTCCGCCGTGAGAGGACGGCCTTTATCCGGGTCCGATTTGGCCAGGCGATCCATCGCGAGTTCATAGGCGCTTTTCATCGGGGAAGAAGCTGGGGCAATTTTTTCGAATGGGAACCCAGGAAACGGGAAATATTTCCGGCCCGGCCTTTCCGCGCTTCAGCCAAACTTCACCCCGAAAATTACCACGGCCACCACCAACGCCACCGGCGGCCACCACCCGCCGTGCTCGCGTTTCCATCGGCCCGCGTAACCGGCGAACAGCACCGCGAGCAACGCCGCCAGCGCCGCCGGTCCGATCCATTCCGCGCGAAACCGCGCCGCGCCATACGCGCCCGGCACCCGCGTACCCACCCGGATCAACCCGTCAATCCACGCAATCAGCAGCGCCGCCGCGTGGTTGAACAAATTTCCCGCCGCCACCAGCCCCGCCGCGCTCACCACCAGCGAGGCGAACCCCGCCACGATCACCAGCATCGCCAGCGGCACGAGCACGAGGTTCGCGAAAAATCCCGCCGGCGCCAGCACGTGGAAAAACTCCACGCCCGTCACCGTGCTCACCAGCGTCGCTGCCACGCCGATCGCCGCCGCCCCCGTTGCATGTCGGGCCAGCCACGCCGTCGCCCGCTGCCACCAAGTCCACGTGGCCGCCGGCAAACTCCGCCACGGCTGCCAGTGCGCCTCCATCCAGTCCGCCAGCGGCAGACCCACCAGCACGATGGCCGTCACCACGCCATACGACATCCGAAAACTCGCGCTGAAAAAATCCATCGGCCGCAGCACCAGCACCACCAACCCCGCCGCTGCGACCGCCGCCAGTGGATTCATCGGCCGCCGCGCCGCCCACGCCACCTCCACCACCGCCACCATAATGAACGCCCGCACCGCCGACGGACTCGCCCCCGTCGTGTCCACATCGAGCCACAGCACCGCCAGCACCAGCGCGCTCGCCGGCCAGCGCGGACACCGCGCCAGCGCCAGCAACGTGTGCAGCGCCACCGCCACCACGCCGATATGCAGCCCGTTGATCGCGAACAAATGCATCGTCCCGCTGTGCATGAACAACTCCTTCTGCTCGTCGCTCAGCTCGTGTTTTTGACCCAGCATCATCGCACGGTAAACCGCCGCCAGCTCCGGCCGCCG
>JANYBX010000490.1 GCA_025360615.1 Opitutia bacterium | reverse complement strand
CGAGCTTGAAGCCGTTCTTCTTCACGAAGTCGTCCTGATATTTCGCGCGGAGGCCCATGACGGCGGACATGTCGACCTCGTTGAAGGTCGTGAGCATCGCGGCCTCGTGTTGGGCGGCGACGAGGCGTTGCGCGATTTTCTGGCGCAGCGGGGTCATCTTGCGGCGGGATTGGCGGGCGCCAGTGGGGACGGGGAGCTTCGGTGCGGCGGGGATGGAAGCGGGCGGAGCGGACGGCGCGTTAGGGATAACGCGCCCTACCTCGGTCGCGGCAAGCATGTCGCCTTTGGTGACGCGGCCGGCTTTGCCGGAGCCGGCGACAGTGGCGGGATCGAGGCCGGTCTCGGCAGCGAGACGGCGAACGGCAGGAGATTCGGAGGATTCTTTTGCGGCTGCTGCGGGAGCAGCACTCGGAGCAGCAGCGGGAGCGGAAGCTGCGGCATCGGAGTCGATCGTCGCGACTTGTTCGCCGATTTTCACCTCGGTGCCGGCGGCGACTTTCAAGGTGATTTTTCCGGCGGATTCGGCGGTGCCTTCAGAGGTGATCTTGTCGGTCTCGAGTTCGAAGAGCGGCTGGTCTTTTTTGACGATGTCGCCGTCTTTGACGTGCCACTTGGCGAGCACGCCGGAACTGATGGATTCACCCATCGGGGGGATTTTAACTTCGAGGAGAGGCATGGTGGTGGAGGGGAAGTAGCGAGGAGTGAGTAGCGGGTAGCGAGTAGGAAAGGCGGCGGAGGCGTGGGAGGGAGTGGCTGAGTTGTTCGCTACTCACTACCCGCTACTCGCTCCTAAAAAATCAGAGCGTGAAGGCGTCGTTGAGCAGGGCGGTGAGTTCCATGCGGTGCAAGGCGAGGTTGCCGACGGCGGGGGACGCGGAGGCGTCGCGGCCGGCGTAGGCGGGCTTGCGGCCGAAGATTTCCTCGAGCTGCGGGGCGATGTAGGACCATGCGCCCATGTTCTGCGATTCTTCCTGGCACCAGACAAGGCGGGCGCTGTGGCCATAGGTGTCGGAGAGTTTCGCGAGCGCGTTGCGGTGCAGCGGGTAGAGCTGCTCGACGCGGATGATGGCGATGTCGGAGAGTTTTCCTTTGGCGCGATAATCGAGGAGATCGTAGTAAACTTTGCCGGAGCAGAGGATGAGGCGCTCGGCTTTTTTCGGCGCGGTGGGGTCGTCGATGATTTCCTGAAAACCGCCGGTGGTGAAGTCCTCGAGTTTCGAGACGGCGGCGGGATGGCGGAGGAGCGATTTGGGCGACATCACGACGAGCGGCTTGCGGAAATCGCGCTTCACCTGGCGGCGGAGGGCATGGAAAAAATTCGCGGGCGTGGTGATGTTGGCGACCTGCATGTTGTCCTCGGCGCAGGCTTGGAGAAAGCGTTCGAGGCGGGCGGAGGAGTGCTCGGGGCCCTGGCCTTCGTAGCCGTGCGGGAGGAGGAGGACGATGCCGCTGTTGCGCTGCCATTTCGACTCGCCGCTGGAAATGAACTGGTCGATGACGACCTGCGCGCCGTTGGCGAAATCGCCGAACTGGGCTTCCCAGATGCAGAGCATTTCCGGGTAGTCGAGGGAGTAGCCGTAGTCGAAGCCGAGGACGGCGACCTCGGAGAGGAGGGAATTATAAACGCAGAAGCGGGCGGTGGCGCCGGGGATGTTTTTGAGCGGGGTGTATTTCTCCGCGGTCTCGGCGTCGTTGAGGACGGCGTGGCGGTGGGTGAACGTGCCGCGTTCGCAGTCCTGCCCGCTGAGGCGCACGGGCGTGCCTTCGGCGATGAGTGTGCCGAATGCCAGAGCCTCGCCGAAGCCCCAGTCGACGGGGCCACCGTCTTTGTGCGCGGCGACGCGGGCGTCGAGGAAGCGTTTGATCTTGGGGTTTAACTTGAAGGTCGCGGGGACGGTGGTGAGGCCTTTGACGACGTGGTCGATCACGCTGCGCGCGACGCCGGTGGCGACGGGCGTGTGGTGGTAGTCGGGTTGAAAGACGGCGGTCGAGCCCTTGAAAGCGTCGGTAGGTTTGGCCTTGGCGCGCTTGGCGATCTTGGCGGCCTCGCGTTCCTTGGCCTTGGTGAGGTTCTCCTCGAGGGCGGCGGAATATTCGGCGGTGATGGCTTCGCCCTCGGCGGCGGTGATCGTCGTGGCTCCGACGAGCTGCTGCGTGTAGGTCGCGGAGACGAGCGGTTGGGCGGCGATTTTTTTGTAGAGGAGGGGCTGGGTAAACGCGGGCTCGTCAGTCTCGTTGTGGCCGTGTCGGCGGAAGCAATACATGTCGATGAACACGTCACGGTGAAACTGCGCGCGGAATTCGAGGGCGAGTTGCGAGACCATGCAGACGGCCTCGGGGTCGTCGCCGTTCACGTGGAAGATCGGGGCCTCGATCATCTTCGCGACGTCGGTGCAGTAGCGCGTGGAGCGGGCGTCGCGGGGATCGGTGGTGAAACCGATCTGGTTGTTGATGACGAAGTGGAGCGTGCCACCGGTGCGGTAGCCGGGGAGCTGGGAGAAGTTGAGCGTCTCGGCGACGACGCCCTGGCCGGCGACGGCGGCGTCACCGTGGATGAGAAGCGGAAGAACTTTGGTGCGCGTTTCGGTGTCGCCGCGGATGCGCTGGCGGGCGCGGGCCTTGCCCTCGACAACGGGATTCACGATCTCGAGGTGGGAGGGATTGGCGGCGAGGCGGACCTCGACCTTCGCACCGGAAGTCGTGGTGAGGATGGACTCGTATCCGAGATGGTATTTCACATCGCCATCGCCGGCGACGGTGTCGGGGAGGTAGTTTTCCGAGAACTGCTCGAAGAGCTGGTCGAACGATTTCCGCATGACGGAGCAGAGGACGTTGAGGCGGCCGCGGTGGGCCATGCCCATGACGATCTCCTCGGTGCCGACGTCGGGACAGTGGTCGATCACGGCGTCGAGCGCGGCGATGACGGTCTCGCCGCCTTCGAGGGAGAAACGCTTTTGGCCGACGTATTTGGTGTGGAGAAATTTCTCGAAGAGCTCGGCTTTGTGGACGCGGCGGAGGATGCGGACCTTTTGCGGCTTGGTGAATTTCGGCTGGAGGCGGGTGGACTCGATGCGGTCCTGAAGCCAGCGACGGCAGTCGGTGTCCTGGATGTGGGCATATTCGACGCCGACGTGGCCGCAGTAGGTTTGTTGGAGCGCGGCGACGATGTCGCGGAGCTTCATCTGGCCGCCGCCGTTATAGGTGCCGGTGTCGAAAGAGGTTTCGAGATCGGCGGCGGAGAGGTTGAATTGTTCGAGGGAAAGTTTGGCGACGGGGGCCGGGGCTTCGTTGAGCGGATCGAGGTGCGACTGAAGGTGGCCGAGGGCGCGGTAGGCGTTGATGAGGTAGTGGACGTGGGCCTGCTTGAGGCTGTCGACGATCGCGACGGAAGCGGCGGGGGCGGTGCCATCGCCGAGGGCGGAGGCGAGGGAGCCGTTGTTGTTGCCGAGGGCAAAGCCCTGGAAGAAGGCACGCCACGTGGGATCGACGGAGTCGGGATTGTCGAGCCAAGCCTGATACATCTGCTCGATGACGGCGGAGTTGGCGCGGGTCGGGACGGTCATGGAATTCATGGAAGGAGGGAGGCGTGAAGCGTGAAGACGAAGAATAAGACGCGCTCGGGGACACCGGCGGGGCCGGCGTGACGGGCGGGTCTTGAGAAGGGTTTGGCCGAGACTACAGCACGGGTTTTGGGTGGAGACAAGTCCGCCGGCGGGCGGGACGGGGATTGCAATCGGGCTTAAGGTGGGTAGCAGACGGATTAGTTTCGCAGCTAAATGCGAAATCACCCTTGCCGCATGGAAACACAAATTAAAGACGCGTTGGTGGCGTTGCTGGCCGCGATCAAAAGCGGCGATGGGAAAACCGTGGCCGGCGAGATGGCGCGGCTGGACGAGTTCGCGGCGCAGGGAGGAGCGACGCTGCACCCGCAGCTCGTGCATTTTCTCGAAAGAAGGAGTTACGCGAAGGCGCTGATGTTTCTTGGGGGCGAAACGGAGATTCCGGTGGGCGTGTGCGGCGGTGGTCGGCCGGCGAAGAACAGAGGCGCTTGACCATGGCGAGCGGAGGAAAAATTTCGACGGACGGCGGCGGCGCACTCGGGCAGAATCCGTTTGGCGCGCTGAGTGGCGCGGGCTTGCCGGTGGCGTCGCCGACGGTTTTGGCGAAGGTGGCGGCGAAGACGCCAGCACCCGAAAAGAATCGTGGGCGTGTGGACGTCCGCCGAGAGACGGGCGGACGCGGTGGGAAAACGGTGACGGTCGTGGACGGCTTCGTCGGGATCGGTTTGCCCGAGAAAGAGCAGCTCACGAAAAAAATGCGCGCCGCCTGCGGGTGCGGCGGCACGGTGAAGGACGGCGAGATCGTGATTCAGGGCGACCAGCGGGAAACGGCCGCGCGGATTTTGAGCGAGGCGGGATTTCGGGTGGTGTTTGCGGGCGGGTGAAGGTGGCGATGGGCATGTCTGGCTAGCCGCTCATCGCATCAAGGGCGCTGAGTCGTCGGGCAGGAACTGCGCGAGGAGGCATGGCACGGGGCGCGCCGACGGGGGGCTCGGCGCTGGCGGTTCTGTGGTTTATTGCGGGTGAGTGCGATGGTGATCTCGAAAGTCGTTTTGCCGTGGATGACTTTGGCCTTTTGCGCGTCGTAGATGGTCACCCAACTTGCGACAGGCGTGTAGCCGGCGGCGTAGGCTTTGAGGACCTTGGCGTTGTCGGAACTGCTCAAGGCCGCGGGAGTCGTGGCACCACGGTGGTGAACCCGTTGACGGGATATTCCAACAGCGGAGCGGCTGGGGGCTGGGGTGATGTCAGTTGATCTGGAATCGGAAGATCGTGGAGCCGTCCGGACCGTAGTAGGTGGTGCCGTAGAGCGCGCCATCGCTCGCTCGCAAGAGGGTCCCTTCCGGGTTGTTTCCTTCGTTCGGAAGACCTCCGAAATTGATAATTGTGGTGTAGTCGCTCCCGTCGCGTTGGATGCGATACAGCGTGCCGCGCCCAAAGGCGCCGGCGGTCGAAGTCGTGCCATAGAGCAAGCCGTTACTTTCGACCAAACTGCTGTAGCCTGGGTCGGAGCCGTCAGCGGTCGTGCCAAGGAAACTCCGCAGGATCATAAACCCGGTGCCATCGGTGCTCATCCGGTAGATGGTTCCGAGACCAGCGGCACCGCCAGCGTGCGTCACGCCGTAAAGCAGACCGTCGCTCCCATGGATCACGCTAGTCCAGGGGCTCGCCCCGTCAGCCGTGCCGCCGGCGAACTGTTTCAATACAGCGTAGCCGGTTCCGTCTTTGTTGACCCGGTAAACCGTTCCGAGCCCGGCGGTGCCGCCGCCGCTGGTGGTGCCGTAGAGCACGCCATCGCGCCCCTCGACTACGACGTGATACGGATACTGGCCATCGGTCGCGCCGCCGGTGAAGCTGCGAAGGATTGTATAGCCAGAACCATCCTTGTTGATTTTGAAAACCGCGCCAAGGTTCGCTGCACCTCCGCTCGATGTGCCGTAGAGCGCGCCATCGCTTCCCTCGATGACAGCTAACGGACCGCCGCCATCGCCGACAGCGCCGAACGTGTGGATCGAGGCAAAACCGGTGCCGTCGGGGTTGATTCGATAGAGCTGGTTGCTCCACGGACCATAAAGCACTCCGTTGCTGGCCTCGATCGCCGCTTGGGAATAGCTGCTGCCGGCGGTAAAGTGATGGAGCACGACATGTCCCGTGCCGTCTTTGTTAACCTTGAACAAGGTGCCTTCGCTGGTGCTACCACCGAGCAGAGTCGAACCGTAAAGTGCGCCGCTGGCTCCTTCGGAGAGAGGGGTGAAAATCCCGGCGCCGTCCGGAGATCCAAGATGTTTCATCACTGAGAAGCCGCTGCTGTCCGTGTTCACGCGAAACACGGTGCCGCGATTAGCTCCGCCGCCGCGAAACGTGGCTCCGTAGATAGTGCCACCGCTAACTATGATGGATTTGAAGTATTGAATGTTTCCGCCATCGTCCACCGTGTTGGCAAAGCTCTTCACGATGCCGAACCCTGAACCGTCCTTGTTCAGGCGGTAAACGACGCCGCGTAGCCCTGGACCGCCTGCGATCGTCGCCCCGTAAAGCATACCATTTGAGTCCTCAGCGAGTCCGGTGGAGGGAGCGGAGCCTTCGCTGCTGTCGGCGGCGAAGTTTTTTATCACCATGTAGCCGGTGCCGTCGGCGTTCAATCGGAAGACCGTGCCGCGGGCGAGAGTTCCGCCGTTAGCGGTAGTGCCGTAAAAAAATCCGTCGGTCGCGCGCAGCAGTGGGGCCCGGGGGTTCGAACCGTCAGGGCCTGTGAAGCTCTTGAGGATGGAGAAACCCGTGCCGTCTTTGTTGAACTTGCAGAGTGTGCCCGCGCCGCTCGCGCCAAACGTGCCGTAAAGGGCTCCATCTAGACCTTCGACGAACGGCGCGGCGAGTTGGCCAGCTAAAGGTGACGCCAGATGTCTCAAGACGGTGTAGTTCGCGCCCGTTTTGGTGAGTTTGAAAATTACGCCCGCGTTGCTTGCCCCGCCGGTCCTTGTGGCTCCGTAGAGCCAGCCGTCGCTGGCCTCAGTGAGGGTATTGGGTGAGAGCCCTTCGGCAGCGGCGGTGAACACGTGTAGAATCGAGTAGGCGGAGCCATCTTTGTTGGATCGGAAGATCACGCCTTGGTTGGTGTCGCTGCCACCGAGGTTGGTCGCGCCGTAGAGGGCTCCGTCTGTGCCTTCGAGGAGTGCGGCCGGTGAATGTCCATCATATAGGTAGCCGGGAAAGGTGCGCAGCAGAGTGTAGCCTGAGCCGTCGGCATTGATCCGAAACATCGAGCCAGCGGAATTGCCGCCTTCGGTGTTGGTAATACCAAAGAGGGT
>JANYBX010000461.1 GCA_025360615.1 Opitutia bacterium | reverse complement strand
AAGCACGCACGCGCTCATCCTCCCTTTCCTCCTCTGAAAATCAGCGCAGATTAGCGGTTACTCCTCCGGATTCCTGTCACAACGTTCCTTATGCGTCGCCGTTTTTTCCGCGTCTGCCCTCTGCTTCTGTTTTTGTTCACCTCGCTCCGCGCCGCCGAGCCCGACGCCCTCCTCGTCATCGTCGGCGACCAACATTCCGCCTACGAGCGCACCGCGCAATTCGTCGCGCACATCGACCGCCTCCGCGCCGCCCACCCGAGCGTTCCCCTCGCGATTCTCATCGACGGCGACTCGCTCGAATACGGCAACATCGTCGCCCGCCGCAGCGCCGGCGCCATCGACTTCGCGATGTTCGCCGCCCTCGCCACACGCGCGCCCACGATCCTCAACCTCGGTAACCACGAGCCCGAGTTCTACGCCGTCGACGACACCGTCGCCCGCCTCCGCGCCACCGGCGTCACCGTCATCAGCAACCTCGTCAACCACGCCACCCGCGAGCCCTTCGCGCCCGCCTCCACCCGCCTGCGCCTCGGCCCGCGCGAAGCCATCGTCATCGGCCTCGCCACCGACCGCCTGCACACCTACCGCGCCGCCGTCCGCCCCTCCCTCGACCTCGCCGATCCCGTCGTCTGGGCGCAAAAAAACTTCCCCGCGCTCCTCTCCACCGCGCCGCTCGCCATCGTCCTCGCGCACACCGGCGTGCAAGCCGACCGCGCGATTCTCCCGCTTGTGCCCGACGGCACGCTCTTCGCCGGCGCGCACGATCATCTTCGCTTCGTCCACCACGCCGGTCGCACCCTTTATTTTCAATCCGGCTCGTGGAACGAATATTTCTCCCTCGCCACCCTCCGCTCCGATGCCGCCGGCCCACACTGGACCGTCGAACAATTTCCCATTGCCCTCACCGACCCCGCCGATCCCGAGCTCGCCGCCCTCATCCGCAAAACTTCCGCGCAACACCTCACTGCCGAGGACACCGCCATCCTCGGCCGCCTCCCCGCCGCCCTCACTCCCAGCGAAGCCGCGCGCTGGATCGCCGCCGCCGTTCGCGACGCCGCCCAGGTCGACGCCGCCGCGATCGGCAACACCACCTTCGGCGCCGGTCTGCCTGCGGGCGATGTGACGCGTGTCGCCTTCGATGCCTGCGTGCGTTTCGAAGGCATCATCTGCATCGCGGAAATCACCGGCGCGCAGCTCGCCGCCATCCTCGCCACCGCCAATCAAACTCCCGACACGCCCTTCGCCGAGCGCCACGGGGAATACCTCGCCGCCGCCGGCCCCGCCGCACCGCTCGATCCCGCGCGCACCTACCGCCTCGCGACCACCGACTACGTTGCGAGCAACCCCGACCGCTACGCGCTCTCGCCCGCAATCATTTTCAAACCCCACCCCACGCTCCGTCTCAAAGCCATCGCCGCCACCGCGCTCGCCGCCCCGTAGATCATTTCGGAGCGCTACGACCCATCACGCCCGCGCTTCTCCCTCACCCCGGATACCACACCGTCCGCGGATCGTTCGCCGCCCGCCGATACTCAAACGCCGCATCCGCCATCTTCTCCATCGTGTAGGCCGGCCGCCACCCGAGCAGAAATTTCGCCTTCGTGTTGTCGAGCCACGTCGAGTGAAACTCCGTCTTCACCTCGACCGCCGGCAGCCCCCGCGTCTTCTGCAAATATTCGCCCAGCGCGCCGTAGTCCACGGGCTCGTCCATGCAGATATTAAACGTCTGCCGTGCCGCCTTCGGGTGATCGAGCGCGCACAACACCGCGCCCGCGAGATCATCCACGTGCACGAAATTTCGTTTCACGGGTCGCCCCGCCGGATCGAGCATCACCGGCACCGCGCCCGTGCGCACGCACTCCGCCGCCCGCTCCGCCCCCACGAGATCGCCCCAGCGCGGCCCGCCGAAAACATCCGGCCCAAACGAAAGCTGCGCCTTGAAATCGTCCTTCTCCATGATCCACGGCGCACGCAGACAGCACCCGTTCAACCCATACTGCACATAATACTGCTCCAGCATCACCTCCTCCAAAACCTTCGAAAGCGCATAGCACCCCGGATAAGCGCTGTGCCGCTGCGTCTCCGTCACGGGGATCGGATGCGGATAAACAAAATGCCCCATCCCCGCGTCGCCCCCGATCAGAATAAACTGCCGAAACGTCGCGCTCTGCCGCGCCGCTTCCAACAGCCAGAAAAGTCCCTTCACCGTCACGTCCATCACGTCCTCCGGCGTCTCCTTGCACGTCGCGAGATGCAGCACATGCGTCACGCCCGCCATCGCCGCCTCCACCGCCGCGCGATCCGCGATCGACCCCAGCGCCACTTCCAACCGCGCCTGCGGCTCCAATCTCCGCCGATGGCAAAGCGCCCGCACCACGAAGTCCGTGCATCTCGGATCGCTCAACAACCGCGCGATAAAAACCTGCCCGACCTTGCCGGTCGCGCCTGTGACGAAAATGCGTTTCGGGGAACTCATGGGAAAATATCGCGCCGCCGAAATCCCGGGACGCTCGCCTTGAGTAACGCCTCCCCCCCGCCCCCGCAAACCGGAAACCTCACGCCATCCCACTCGCCTCCGCTCTGGCGATTCGCACCGAGTGTGCCACGTTTTCCCCTAATGCGCCCGCGCCCCCTCGCTCACTTGCTCGCTGGCTGCGTCCTTTTTTGCCGCATCGCCGCCGCGCAACCCGCACCCAAGCCGTCGCCAACCACCGCCGCCCCTCCCTCGACCGACGACCTCTTCGCCCTCGGCCAACAACTCTTCGACCAACTCGCCCCGCCCGAAATCAAGGCGCAGTATGAATTTCCCTCGAAGACGCAGTGGGACGAGTTCGCCATCCGCCTCCAACACGCCCTCGAAGGCGACGATCTCCGCGCCCTCGCCACCTACGCCCCCGAAGGCCGCGCCGCGCTCACCGCCCTTCGCCCGTTTCCCGATTGCAGCGACTACGCCGACTGGCTCGCCACCCGCCTCGACGAAATCGAAGCCGCCGAACAACTCGCCACCCCCACACCGACGCTGCGACCGAACACGCCCTCGCGTCCGCTTTCCCTCATACCCCATTACGAACTCTGGCTCGCGCGCGTCCGTTCGCATCCCTCCCCCGCGAGCGCCGGCGAACTCATGCCCCGCCTCCGCGCCGCGTTCACCACCGAAGGCGTTCCCCCCGAACTCGCCTGGCTCGCCGAAGCCGAGTCCACCATGAACCCCAACGCCCGCAGCCCCGCCGGCGCGCGCGGACTTTTCCAACTCATGCCCGACACCGCCAAGGAGCTCGGCCTCGGCACCTTTCTCCCCGACGACCGCACCAACCCCGAGAAATCCGCCCACGCCGCCGCCCGCCTCCTCCGCGCGAACTACGAAAAATTTGGCAGTTGGCCCCTCGCCCTCGCCGCCTACAACGCCGGCCCCGGCCGCATCGCCCGCCTCCTCGAAAAAACGTCGACAAAAACCTACGCCGGCATCGCCGCCGCGCTCCCCGCCGAGACGCGCATGTATGTCCCCAAAGTCTGCGCCCTTGTCGCCACCCGCGCCGGCGTCGCCCCCGAAAAAATCCCCGCCCCCGGCCGCGGCTGAATCGTTCGAGGTGGAGCGTGTTGACCCAACGCGCTGTTGGCGTGGGCCCAACCAAAAATCCTCCACCGGCGAATCAGACCCATTGTCCCGCGAAGGGATCGAAGGAGGCGAAGGAAAGAACCGAGTTCGAACCTTCGTTCCCTTCGCCTCCTTCGCGAGACTCCCCCTCATGCCAAGGCTGCGGACCCCCGCGCGCTTGCCGTCCGCCCCTCCATCAACACCATCCCGCACATGAGCACCGTGACCAAAATCGAGGCCGCCCATAATTTTTGAAAGCGAAACCAAATTCACGGCTGAGAATTCTGCGTTTGCTCGCGTTACTCGGGATTCTCCCGGGCTTGGGCCTCGTCGCCCTCGGTCTGGCGTTCGGCATCGAAAATGGCGGCCTCGCTTGGTTACTCACGGCGGTTCTGCTTCCGCTGGGAGGTCTGTTTATTTGGAAATCCCTGCGCTGCTTTAAGCAGCCGAGCCTTTCCGCTGCTTCAGATCTCGTCACCGTTCTGTCGCTGGTCGTATTCGGATTTATTTCTTCGACCCTCGGAAAAACTTACCCGGACGCTTGGGGCATTCCAGAGCGGTTAGCGATCGGCCAGGAGAATGCCGAGGGCCTGAGAATGTTGATAGCACTGCTCATCGCGTGGGCGTTTCACCGGATTCTAAAAAAGCATTTGGTCGAGCGCGCTTTCACTCCAGTCACGACGGAGAAAGCCCGTTGACTGATTCCGGGCGGAAGCCCTCACCCCGCCTTCCGCACCCGCACATGCAGGAAATACGCGACCACCTGCGCGTCCTGTAAACTCGGGTGCGCCAGCACCGCCTCATCGCTCGCCCGCGGTTCCTCGCAACGCTCGATCACAAAACCCGCCGCGATCAGCAGGTTGATCCACTGGCTGAGCGGACGGTGGAAACGCGGCACGCGAAACACCGGCAGCCGCTGCCTCATCGCCAGCGGCGCCGTCCCGAAAATCCACTCGTCCACCCGCCCGCGCGTCTCGACGAAATAGTCGCCGACCTCGATGCCCGTCGTGCGGTTGTCCTCGTCGCGACAGTTCCGCCGGTGCGGCGGATTGAAGCACGGGTGCAAAATGGAAAACTGCAAAAAACCGCCCGGCCGCAGCACGCGGAATGCCTCCGCCAGCACGTCCGCCGTCTCCGGAATGTCCATCAGGCTCATGCAGCCGACCGCGAAATCGAAGCTCGCCGCCTTGTAGGGCAGCTCGACCGCGCTCGCGTGGTGGTAGGTGATGCCGAGCGGCGCACGCTGCTCCTCGGCCCGCGCGTGGCGGATGAAAATCTCCGCGATGTCCAGCGCCGTCATGCGCGCGCCCAGCTTCGCGATCAGCCGCGTGTTGTGCCCCTCGCCGCAGCCAATATCGAGGCCATCGAGCCCCGCGACCGGCGGCAGCATCGCGAGAAATGCCGGCGTGTTCAGGTGGTCGCGGTAAACATCGTAGCCCGCGCGCGCCAGTTTCGTCCAAGCCTCGGCGTTCTCGTTCCAGCAGTCTCCGACCGTGAGGTGATTCATCTTAATAAAAAACGCGTTTTCATTTCTCACCACAGAGCCCCAGTGCGGCTCCGCCGCAACCAAATGAACCCGCGGAAGTTTTTAACCACGGATTTCACGGATTCACACGGATAACGGCAGGGAATCTTTCCGGCATCCGTGTTCATCCGCGAAATCCGTGTTTAAAAACTTCCGGGCATTCATTCGAGGTTTCTCTCCGCGTCCTCCGCGATCTCCGCGATCTCCGCGTTTCAATTTCGCTTTCCCGCTCCATCGGATTTCCCCCCCGCCAGCCCGCCCCAAGTCCCCCGCGAATGCGACCGGAAAAATCCCCGGAATTCCGATGATCGCCACCGCTGCGCTCTCAACCATTGCCACCTTCGCCTTGTTTCACGTTGAAAACCCACTCGCCGCGCCGGACGCTCGCCTCATGCCCCTCGTCCCCTCGCGTTCGCGCCTCGCCGGCCTGCTCCTCGTCGTCGGTTTCACCGCCCTGCTTGCCGGCGGTTGTTTCTCGATGGGCGGCCGCAAGACCCAGCGCTCCAGCAGCGTCGTGAATTACCTCTACCCGAATCAGGCCAACCCGCTCCCGCCGAGGTCGATTCCCGTCCTGCGCCTGCCGTTGCGCGTCGGCGTGGCGTTCGTCCCCGCCGGCACCGGCGCGAACCACTACTACGCCGAATCCGGCATCACCGAGCTGCAAAAATCCGCGCTGCTCGAGCGCGTCGCCGCCGAGTTCAAGGGCCGCGACTACATCCAGAACATCGAGATCATCCCCTCCAGTTACCTGCGCGCCGGCGGCGGCTTCGATAATCTCAACCAAGTCCGCTCGCTCCTCGGCGTCGATGTCGTGGCGCTCGTCGCCTACGATCAGGTGCAGTTCACGAACGCCAACCTCCTCTCGCTCTCCTACTGGACCATCGTCGGCGCCTACATTTTTCACGGCGATCAAAACGACTCGCAGACGCTGATGGAATCCGCCGTCTACGACATCGAGAGCCGCCACCTCCTCTTCCGCGCGCCCGGTGCGAGCCAGGTGAAAGCCGGCGCCGCCGCGATGTATCTCGCGGAAAACCTCCGCAACGACAGCGCCAAAGGCTTCGACCTCGCCACGACCGAGCTCATCAAAAACCTGAAGCTCCAGCTCGAGTCCTTCCGCGAGCGCGTGAAAAAATCCCCCGGCGAAGTGAAGATCGAGCACAAGCCGGGCTACACGGGAGGCGGCGATTTTGGTGCAGGGTTCTCCGCCTCCATCCTTGCCCTGCTCCTCCTCGCCCGCGCCGGCACCCGAGAT
>JANYBX010000438.1 GCA_025360615.1 Opitutia bacterium | reverse complement strand
CGGCGCGCAAAAGAGAAAGTGAAGATTATCGAGACAGGCGGGAGCAGCGGTTTTAGGCTGCGATTTCGGCAAGGGCGACCGGCGCTCCCATCCCGGCGTAAAGCCGCTCCTACAATGAGACGGACTTACGGCTGGGCGTGGCGCTCGTAGGTGCTTTCGAATTCCTCGACGAAGCTGGCGAAAAGTTTCGCGTGGTCGTGATCGCCGGCGGCGGCGTAGTGGTTCACGAGGTTGCGGCAACTGCGGCAGAGGACTTCACGCACGGGAGTCGGCATGAGATCGGTGGGCTTGGGGTCGACCTGGTTGCCGCGAAGCAGGGTGAAGATTTCGTCGGCGTCGCGGAAGAGGCCGCGGTCAAACGGGTCGATGAAGAAGGGCGTATCGTCGGTGTAGCAGCCGACGACGAAGTGGGTGGGGAGACCGACGGGTTCGAGCTGCAAGCCGAGTCGACCGGCGGCGAGCAGGTAGACGATGCTGAGCGAGAGGGGAATGCCTTGGCGGCGGGTGATGACTTGGTCGAGGAAGCTGTTGCGCGGGTCGGTGTAGTGCTCGACGTTGCCGCGAAAGGCCCACTCGTGGAAGAGGACGCGGTTGAGGACGCGGCATTTTTCGCGGGGGCTGGCGGGCTCGGAAATAAGTTCGGTGCAGCGGGCGGCGATGGTGTCGAGCGCGGTGCAGCAGGCGCCGACATCGAGGGCGGGGTTGACGGTGCGGGCGAGGAGGAGGGCGCCGGTCTCAAGCTCGTAGTTGAGCGAGCGGATGAAGCCGCGGAATTCGGAGACGGGGTCGGTGAACTTTAACTCATCGAGAAACCACGCGGCATGGCGGGCGAGGAGGCGGTTGGGGCTGCGGGCGATTTCCTGCAAAAAAGGCCCGGCGGTGAAGCCGAGCCTGGTGAAGTGGGCGAGCAGCGCGCGGCGCACGGGGGCGCTGGTATCGTCGAGGAGGCTGAGCAGAGCCTCCTTTTGAGTCCGGCTCATGGTTTCGTTTTCCACGATGGAGATGCGAGGTGAGTTTCGCCGGGCTGGCAATATCCGAGGTGCGAAATCGAGGTGGTATTATTTGTTACGCCGATTTTTTTTCGCGGTGGTTAGCGCGAGGAGCGCGGGAGGGCAGAGGGATGGCCGCGACGCTTCGCTCCTCGAAATGACAGGTGGAACTCGAGGTCAGGCCGGCGTGGGACGTGAACCGAAGAGGGCGGTGCCGATACGAACTTGCGTGCTGCCGGCGGCGATCGCTTCGGCGAGGTCGCCGCTCATGCCCATCGAGAGTTCACGGAGCGGAACGGCGAGGCGCGGGGCGAGATCGTCGCGGAGCGAGCGGAGGTTGGCGAAGGTGCGCCGGGCGTGCGCGGTGGTCTCGGCGGGAGTCGCGCCGAGGGGGGCGATGGTCATGAAGCCGTCGAGACGGAGGTTTTTTTTGGTGAGCGCGAGTTCGGCGAGGCGCGGGGCATCGATGAGGTCGGCGCCGAATTTGGCGGGGTCGTGGCCGGCGTTGATTTGGAGGAGGACGGGGAGGATTTTGCCGAGCTCGGCGGCGGCGCGGTCGAGGTGGTGGAGGAGTTTTTCGCTGTCGACGCTTTGGACGCGGTCGAAGAGCTGGGCGGCGAGTTTCGCCTTGTTGGACTGGAGGTGGCCGATGAGTTCCCACGCGAGGGTGGGGGCGGTGCAGTGGGGGCGTTTGTCGGCGGCTTCCTGCACGCGGTTTTCGCCGACGGCGCGGAGGCTGGAGCGGGCGGCGTAATCGGCGGCGGCGACGGGATGGGTCTTCGTGACGGCGAGGAGTTCGACGGTGTGGGCGGCGCGGCCGGCAGCGGCGCAGGCGGCGGCGATGAGGGCGTGGACGGCGGCGACGCGGCGGATGAATTCTTGGTAGGAGACAAAGTCGGGAGCGGAGGCGGGCATTTAGGGAAACTAATTAGAGGTTTGCGACGGAGGGACGCTGTGGCTCTGTAGCGGTGAAGGAGAGCTAATCATGCAAATTGAAAATTTCAAAATCTTCGCCGACCTCGTTGAGACAAAAAGTTTTTCAAAGGCGGCGAAGCTGAACGGCATCACGCAGTCGGCGGTGAGCCAGCAGGCGCGGGCGATGGAGCGGCATTTCAAGACGTTGCTGATCGACCGGAGCCAGAAGCAGTTTCAGCTCACGCGCGAGGGTTACCGCGTTTATGAGTCGGCGAAGGAGATGCTCTACACGTATGAGAAGCTGTTGTGCGAGCTGCAGGAGATGAAGAAGGTCGTCAGCGGCACGATCCGTATCTCGACGATCTACTCGATCGGGTTGCACGAGCTGCCGCCGTTTATCAAAAAATTCCTGCACGATTTTCCGTCGGTCAATGTGCGCGTGGAGTATCGCCGCTCGAATCTCGTCTATGAGGACATCCTGCACAACGCGGTGGATTTCGGCCTGGTGGCTTTCCCGATCAAGCAGCGGCAGATCGAGGTGCTGCCGTTTCGCAACGACAACCTGGTGCTGATCACGCCGCCCGGGCACCCGCTGGCGAAGCGGAGCGAGGTGGAGGTGCGCGAGCTGGCGACGCAGAAGTTCATCGCGTTCGACCCGGACATCCCGACTCGAAAAGCGGTCGATCACATTTTCCGCGAGCACAAACTGGAGATCGAGCCGGTGATGGAGTTCGACAACATCGAGACGGTGAAACGCGCGGTGGAAATCGACCACGGCATCGCCATCGTGCCGCAGGCGACCGTGACGCAGGAGGTGCGGCAGGGCACGCTCGCGATGCTGCATTTCAAGGGCAAGGAGTTCACGCGGCCGCTGGCGATCCTGCACCGCAAGGGTCGCGTGCTGACGCCGGCGATGAAGAAGTTCATCGAAATCCTCGGCCTCGATCTGCCGGAGATGCGGAACACCTGAGGCGGGGTCGGGGTTTGAAAGATGATCCGGAAATCGGGGAAGAGAATTTGCGGTTCCGGCTCTCACCCTCAGCTTCTGCTTTTACCACCATGAAAATTATTCGCTCTGTCCTGATGCTGGGTTGGTTGATCGCCGCCGGTGTGGGCGCGCGCGCCGAACCGGTCGCGCCGACTCCGGCACCGGCTTGGAAGCTCAAGGATGTGAAAGGGAAGACCGTCAGCTCCGAGGATTTTAAGGGCAAAGTAGTCGTGCTCGATTTCTGGGCGACGTGGTGCCCGCCGTGCCGGGAGGAAATCCCCGGCTACATCGCGTTGCAGAAAAAATACGGCAAGGATGGGCTCGTGATCGTCGGCGTATCGGTCGATGACGGCGAACGCGCTTCCGAAATGGTCCAGCTGTTCATCAAAAAAGTGGGAGTGAACTACCCGATCGTGATGGGGGACGCCGACGTGGCGCAGAGTTTTGGCGGTATCGAGATGTATCCGACCACGTTCATCATCGACCGGGAGGGAAAGATTCGCGACCGCAAGGTGGGGCCGGAGGCGATGGATCAATACGAGAAGCGCGTGCTGGCGGTGTTGAAACCGTAAACGGGGCGGGGGTTGGTTTAGTCGGCCGGGGCTCGCGTCGCAGCGTTGAAAATGAGGACCGCAGCCAGCCATGGGCTGCGCTTCAGATGGTTGGCCCGATGCTTGCGCCGGGTAAACAAGAAGGGCCCGGCGATAACCCCTTAACGCCGGGCCCACTATTTTCTGTGCCGGTTAGACCGGCCTGTGCTACCCAAACCCTGCTTGGATAGAGTGAGGCTAGTTGAGCAGCACCCATGCCAGCTGGTGGCTAGCAATTAAAAATCTTTGGGTATTTTGAATCTCACGCGTGGCTCCATTCCCTGAAGCT
>JANYBX010000110.1 GCA_025360615.1 Opitutia bacterium | reverse complement strand
ACCGCGGTGCCGCCGACGCGTTTCAGAAAGAAGGCGGTGAGAAACATCCCGAGGACGACGCCGTAGAAAATCGAGCCGATGATGTTCGTCGCCTGAATGAGGTTTTCCGCGAGGTTGGCGAAGAGGGCGAAGCCGATGGCGACGAGGCCCCAGAGGGCGGTGAACCATTTCGAAGCGGTGAGGTAGTGCGCGTCGGTGGCATCGCGCCGAATCACGTGGCGGTAGAAATCGACGGTGGTGGTGGAGCCGAGGGCGTTGAGTTCGCCGGCCTTGGAGGAAAACGTGGCGGCGAAAAACACGGCGACGAGCAGGCCGATGAGGCCGTGGGGGAGATAGCCGAGAATGAAGGTGATGAAGACGTAGTCGGAATCGTTGGCGGCGGTGCGCGGGTCGGCGGCGTGCAGCGCAGCCTTGGTCTCGGCGCGGGCTTTTTCGCTGCGGGCGTGGGCGGCGAGCGCGGCGGTGCGGGCCGTCTCGGCGGCGGCGGTGTCGCCAGCGTGGCGGGCGGCAAGCCAGGTTTTGATCCGCTGCTGTTTCTCGGCGTGAGCGGAGTTGAAATCGGTTTCGAGCGCGCGGAGTTTTTCGCCGGCGGGGCCGGAGACTTGGCGGTGCCAGGCGGTTTCGTTGAAGAAGACCGGCGGGCGCTCGAACTGGTAGAACACAAAGACGAGCGCGCCGAGCAGCAGGATGAAAAGCTGCATCGGGATTTTAAAGACGGCGTTGAACATCAGGCCGAGGCGGCTCTCGCGCAGCGATGCACCGGAGAGGTAGCGCTGCACTTGGGATTGGTCGGTGCCGAAATAGGAGAGCGCCAAAAACAGGCCGCCGAGGACGCCGGTCCAGATCGTGTAGCGGCGGTCGGGGTTGAGGGAAAAATCGACGGCTTCGAGCTTGTGAAAGCCACCGGCCACGGCGAGCGCGTCGGAGAAGCCAAGGCCGGCCGGGAGCCGCGCGAGCAGCACGAAGAAGGCGGCGATCATGCCGACGAAGATGACGCCGATCTGATATTTTTGGGTAAGATTCACGGCCGGGCTGCCGCCGCTCACGGTGTAGGCGACGACGAGCAGGCCGCTGCCGACGATGGTCACATCGAGCCGCCAGCCCATCACGGTGGAGAGGACGATCGCGGGCGCGTAGATGGTGATGCCGGCGCCCAGGCCGCGCTGCACGAGGAAGAGCCCCGCGCCGAGGAGCCGCGTTTTCGAGTCGAAGCGTTTCCCGAGATATTCGTAGGCGGTGTAAACTTTCAGCCGGCGATAGATGGGAAGAAAAACGGCGGCGATGATGATGAGGGCGAGTGGCGCGCCGAAATAATTTTGGACGAAGCCGAGCCCGCTTTCGTAGCCCTGGCCGGGCGTGGAGAGAAACGTGATCGCGCTGGCCTGCGTGGCCATGACGGAGAGACCGATGGTGAGCCAGTGGGTGTTGCCCGCGCCTTTGAGATAGGTGTGGAGATCGCGGCGGCCGCGCGTGCGCCACATGCCGTAGGCGGCGATGCCCACGAGCACGCCGAAGAGAACGAGGTAGTCGGCAGCGTTCACGCGCTCACGAGTAGGACTCGGTCAGCCACGTCAGCAGGCCGATCCAGAGGAGAAACACGCCGAGCACGACGGTGTAGACGGCGCGCCAGGTGCGCAGCGCGGGGAGACCGGTGGTTTCGCTTTCGGAGTCGGGCGGATTGCGGGGTGGGGGCACCCCGCCTCCATCGGATGGTATGGCGCTCATTTCCCGAGCGAGACCAGATTCGCGAAGAGGCGGTAGGCACCGGGGACGCCGGCGGGGAGTTGGCGGAAAAACGCGAGTCCGGTGTAAACGAAGTATCCCTGCCCGTGCCGGGCGATGAGCACGCTGCTGTTCGGCTGGGTTTCGCCGGGATCGCTCATCGCGAGCAATGTCGTGTAGTGCGTTTCGTCCCACTTGCTGGGGAAATACGCGCCGCGTTCCTGCACCCAGCCGTTGAAATCGGCGGCGGTGATTTTATTGGGCGTGTTGAGCGCGGGGTGGTCGGGCACGACGAAGGTGACGGGGGCATTTTCGTCGGTCACGCGCAACTGCGGCGCGTTGCCGGCGATGGAGAGTTCGTAGGGGCCGAGCGGGACGCGGAGATTGTTGTTCGGCCGGTTGTATTGCGCGATGACGGTGCCGCCGGCCTCAACCCACGCGAAGAGGCCGGGGAGATTTTCCGCGAGGTCCTTGCGTTCGTTGGAGGCGCGCACGCCGAGGACGACGGCATCGAGGCCGCGCAATTTTTCCGGCGTGAGATCGGCCCCGGTGAGCTGCGTCACGGCGTAGCCCATCTCCTCAAGATTTTCCGCGATGCTGTCGCCTGCGCCGGGGAGATAGCCGACGGTCTTGCCGCGCAACGCGAGGTCGAAGGCTGCGACCTTGAGCCGGGCGGGCGTCTGGAGCAATTGCAGGGGCAGGTGCGCGTAGCTGAACACGACGCGGCCGCTGTTGAACGACGCACTGCCGACCGTGGCGAACGCGGTGAACTCGGCAGAGGCGGCTTGCGCGGGGGCCGTGACCGTGAAGGTGAAACGCGCCTTGTCGCCGGCTTTCTCCAGCGTGAAGGGCTGGCTCGCGGGGGAAACTTTCCACGCGGCGGGCGCATCGAGCCGCACAGTGCCGGTGGTGCTGGCGCGAGCCGCCGTGACTTCGACCTCGACCGATTTCGTGGCGCGCGGCGCGAAGAGCGCGACCTCGAAGGGGAAGCGCAGCGACACGGGCGGAATCACCGCAAGCGGACGTTTCGCCTGCGCCAGCGGTGCGCCGGTGACGAGTTGCACGGGCTCTGTCGCGATGACGAGCGTTTGCCCGCCGATCTCGAAAACATATTCGACGGGAAACGCCGGCGGGTTCACGGGCTGGCCAATGAGTTTCGCTTCATCGACGCGAAACATGCCGGCGGTGCCCTCTTCGCGGAGCCAATACGGCTGGCTGATCGGGGTGCGTTTGCCGAGGGCGACCTCGCCATCGTGCACCGTCGGCTGGGCGCCGCCGACAGCCAGCGTGAAGTCGCTCTTGGCGTCGGCCGCGGGATAGCGGAGGCCGGTCCATTTCACGGGCACCGCGGCTTTCGTGGACGCCGCATGATGCATTTGGATTTTTTCACCGGGCACGAATTCCGCCTGCGATACCGTGGTGTCGACGGTCAACCCGAGGCACGCTTGGAGGATGCGATCGAGCTGCGCACGCTTGTCGGCGATGACGGGATCGGTGGGGAGCGCGGGGATTTTTGCGCGGATCGCGAGCAGCGCTGGGACGCTGGCAGCGGGATCGTCGATTTTGAATTGCGCGATGGCTTCGTCGGCGAGTTTCGCGATCTGGGTGCCGCCGGGGAAACGGGCGAAGGTGAGATCGAGTCCGTCCATGAGTTCGGTCGTCGCCGGCTCGCCGTCGATGGGCGTGAAGGTTTCCTGCCGCGCGCCGCCGCGGCCGCCCGTGGCGGCGGCAAAATTTCCGAAGCCCTGCGTCTTGTGCTGGCCGCGACTGCGCGACGCGATCGTGGCGAAACTTTCACCGGTCACGGGATCGTCGCCGCCGGACTCGAGGCTGATCGTTTTCGCGCCCGCGCCGCCGCCGAACCGCTGATTTTGGAGAATCCGTTTCGGCTGCCAAGGGGTGAGCCCTTCGGTGAGTTGCTCGGGAAACGCCTTGGGATCGCCGGCGAGCTTGAAGGCCTCGATCGCGAGCACGGCGGAGGCGACGTGCTGGCCGTGCTGGCCCGGGGTTTGCACGGGATTCATGCCGGCGATGATTACATCGGGCCGGAAGGTGCGATAGACGCGCACGACATCGGCGAGCACTTGCTGGTGGTCCCAGATGCGGAGCGTTTCCTTCACATCCTTGGTGAAACCGAAATCGAGGGCGCGGGTGAAAAACTGCCGACCGCCGTCGAGCTGGCGGGCGGCGAGCAATTCGTGGGTGCGGGCGAGGCCGAGTTTTTCGCCGAACTCGGGGCCGAGTTCGTTTTGCCCGCCGTCGCCGCGGGTGACGGAGAGATAGCCGGTGCGGTAGCCACGGCCACGGGCGAGATAGGTGATGAGCTGGGTGTTCTCGTCGTCAGGGTGGGCGGCGACGTAGAGCACGCTGCCGAGCGTCGCAAAACTCCGCAGCTCCTGCTGGATCGCCGCGGGCGACTCGGGCACGGTCTCGCCGGCGGCGAGCGGCGTGACGATGGAAAACAAGACCCCGGCGCGGAGGCCGAGGCGCGACCACCAAGACGAGCGGGGCATGACGGCGATTATTTCTTAACGGTGAACGGCGCGGAGTATTTCGTTTTTTCCCACGCCAGAATCAGCACGCCGCCGGCGGGTGCGCCCTTGGTGAGAGCGATGGTGAATTGGTCGATCGGTTGATCGAGGGATTCCTTGGCCAGGGTAATTTGCGCGACGTCGGACTGCTCGTTGCGCGTCGTGCTGCCGTCGTGATTTACGCCCCATTGGCCCACCTCCTTGTTGACGATCAGTTTTAAGGAGCCGTCTTCCGAGAGCAGCGTGTAGAGCGAGTAGGCGCCGGCCGGAATCGCAGCCCCGCCGAGTTCGATGGGCTGCTGGGTGATGAGGAGCGTGGCTTCGTCGGCGCCGGCGCGGTCAACTTTCCCGGAGCGGACGAGTCCGCCCCAGATTTTGCGAATCTCCGTGCCTTTTGGATCTTTTGAGTAGGGCCGGCCATAGGTGACCGTGACGCGGTTGCCGTCGATGACGGTGCTGATCGTCTCATGCGGGCTGGTGCGGACGCGGGGTGCGGGAATGGCGGAACCTGCCGCCGCGGGAGTGGCGGCGGGCTGGGCGACGAGGGGCAGTGAGCCGAGGAGAGCGAGGGTGGCGAGAGCGAGCAGGGAGCGGGGGGACGAGTTCATAATGATGGGTGAGATGCCTCCTCCGGTGGTGGAGGTGAAGTAACGCGGGTGTGTGGAGCCAGACGAGATGGCATGCGCTTGGTTGCGGGGAAAGAGAGGGGGACGCGGATGGGTGGCCGGTGCTTCCTGAAAAGCCCGACGGGGGACGGGCTTTTGAGCGAATGGACCACGGCTCACTCGGCGGGTTTGGCGGCGAGTTCGGCGCGGATGTCGCGGAGGGCGCGGGGGGCTTGGTCGCGGCTCGGGGTTGTCGAGGGGCGGATGCGCTGGGTGGCGAGGAATTCGACGACGTCGCGCAGCTCGGATTTCGTGAGGATGGCGCCGTAAATCTCCGGCATGCTGGAGGGGGCGGCGTCGCGTTTGGCGATGTCGGCCTTGGCGATGGGGACGGGTTTGCCGTCGAGGGAGGTGAGCGTAAGGGTGGTGTCGGTCTCGCTCGCGACGGTGCCGACTTGCACGCCGCCCTTGGTCAACGTGACGACGACGTTATCGAAGCCGGGCGCGATGTGCGCGTTGGGTTTCACGATGGATTCGAGGAGGTATTCGCGGGAGTATTTCACGCCGGCGGAAGCGAGATCGGGGCCGGCGGCGCCGCCATTGCCGGAGAGGGCGTGGCATTTCACACAGGCCATGATGGGCTGCCGGGCAAAAATCGCAGCGCCAGCCTTGGCCTCGCCGCCGTCGAGCGCGACCCGGTAGGGCGCGAGGGGATCGGGATTGTTGGCGAGGGCATCGTCGCGTTCGGCGAGGAGTTTTTTCACGGCGGGGTCGTCGCGTTGCGCGGCGGCGGCGAGCAATTCGAGCTGGACGGCGGGGGCGACGCGGCCGGCGGCGAGTTGCTGAAGCTGCGCGGTGAAGACGGCGTCGGCGGAGGGATGGGCGAGCTGGGCGAGGGCCTTGAGGGCGGCGCGTTGTTCATCGATGCTGCCCTTGGCGGCGAGGCCGGCGAGGACGGGTGCGGCGGCCTCGGGCGTGAGGCGCGCGGCGATGGGGAGGGCGGCGAGGCGGAGGACGGAGGCATCGGATTCGCCGGCGATTTTGGCGGCGGTGGCGAGGCGCGGGTCTTTGAAATGGTCGAGGGTGGTGAGCGCAGCGGCGCGCGTGGCGGCGGGTTGCGCGGGGTCGTTGACGAGAGTGAAGAGGGTGTCGGCGGCGCCGGTGTATTGGAAAGACTCGGTGGCGGCGAGCGCGGCGGCCTGGACGGCTTCGGGCGTGGTGGCGGCGAGGAGCGAGGGGAGAGCGGAGGCGAGCGCGGCGGTGGCGATTTTGGGGTCGCGGTTTTTTTCCGCCAGGGGCCGGAAATTGCCGACGAGGCGATCACGCGGGGGAGGGGCGGGCCAGAGGGCGAGTTGGGTGAGGGCTTCAGCGCGGAGATAGGGGGTGGCGCCGGTGCGGGCGGCGAAGTTGGCGAGGGCGGTGGCGTGGGCGGGCGTGCCGAGGCGGAAGGCGGCGTTGATGGCGCGGAGCATCACGGCTTCGTCCGCGCTGGGTTTTTCGAGGAAGGCGGCGAGGGCGGGGAGGGCGGCGTTGATCGGAGCGTCGTTGATCGCGAGGGCGGCTTCGCGAACGAGGTCGGGATTGGGATCGGCGAGGAAGCGGGCGATGTCGGGCGAGCCGAGGCGGCGATAGGCGAGGAGGACGCCGAGGCGGACGGCGGAGGAAGGAGAGGAGGCGGCTTCGGCGAGCGCGGGGAGATGGTGGCTGCCGACGAGGCCAACCACGGCGGCATGGCGGAGGAAGTTGTCACGGTCGTCGTTGTCGCGGAGGAGTTGGATGAGAGGTGCAGTGGCTTCGGGTCGCGCGAGTTTGCCGAGGCTTTGCGCGGCGAAGAAGCGCACGCGGGGCTCGGCGTCATGCAGCGCGGCGACGAGGGCGACGAGGGCGTCGGCGGTGGGGTGATCGCCGATGAGTTTCGCGGACTGGGCGCGGATCTCGGGGTCGGAATCAAGGATGAGCTGGCGAATGAGGGCGAGGGCGTGGGGCTGGGTCGGCGCGAGTTGACCGAGGCCCCAGAGGGCGTGGCGGCGGGCGAGGGGGGCCGCGGCGGCGGTTTGCGTGACGAGATGAGTCAGCGCGAGGAGACCCGTGGTGCCGCGGTCGGCGAGTTCGAACTGAGCGGAGCAGCGCACGCGGTAATCGGCGTGGCCGAGGAGGGTGGTGAGTTCCTCGGGAGTTTTTTTCGTCCAGTCATCCGCAATGAGCTTTTGCGTTTCGGCGATGATGGGGTCGGTGGCGTGCGCGGGGTCGGTGACGGCGTAGAGGCGGCCGCGGCGGGATTTGGGCCAGCCTTCGGCCCAGTCGGACCAGTAGAGTTTTCCATCGGGGCCGAACTTCACGTCGGTGGGGAGCGCGCCGCCGAGGAATTGTTTCGAGTCGGCAATTTCGTAGGAGGCGCCGTGCGGCTTCACCTTATACGTGAAAATGCCGGAGCGGGTGATGCTGCCTTTGAAGGTGGTGATGAACATCGTGCCGGCGTAGTCGGGGGAGAGGCCGGTGCCGGGATAATAAGCGATGCCGGAGGGGCCGTCCTCGATGTTGCAGATGGGGGCGAGGAGGTAGGCGGCTTGGCCGGGGGCGCGGGGGAGCCAGAGGAGTTCGCGGTTCCAGGGGCCGGCGTTGCCCATGGGGGCGTGTTGGTAGCCGATGCGCCAGCCGTAGTCGGCGCCTTCGACGAGGTGTTCGAGGCGCTCCATGTCGCCGGTGTCGCAATCGTTGTCGCCGGTGAAGAGGTCGCCGTTTTCGGTGAAGAGGAGGTCTTGGGGGTTGCGGAGGCCGGTGGCGAAGAGTTCGAGGTGGGAGCCGTCGAGTGCGCAGCGGAAGACGGAGCCGGTGTCGGGTGCGTCGATAACGGTGCCTTCCTTCGTGGTGACGTGCGCGCCGCGGTCGCCGATGCTGAAGTAGAGTTTGCCGTCGGGGCCGACTTTGAGGCCGTGCATGTCGTGGCCGGTGAAATTAAAGCGGAGGCCGTAGCCGGTGCTGAGTTCGGTGCGGGTCTCGGCTTTTGTGTCGCCGGTGAATTTCCAGAGGCTGGGGATGTTGGTGAAGTAAACGGCGCCGTGATGCGGGAGCACGCCCGACGCGATGCCGTCGATCTCGGTGCGGAAACCCTCGGCGTAGATCGTGGAGAAATCGGCCTGGCCGGTGCCGTGGGTGTCGGCGACGAGGCGGATGATTTCGCCT
>JANYBX010000394.1 GCA_025360615.1 Opitutia bacterium | reverse complement strand
CAGCACGGTTTTGTCCTGCGAGGCCTGCCGCACTTTTTGGAACGCGGGAATCGCCATCGCCGCGAGCAGGCCGATGATAACGACAACAATCATGATTTCGACAAGGGTGAAGCCCTTGGTGGTTTTGAGGGACATGTTTTTTATATAGGTATTATTATTCATATAAGATAAGTTCGCGAAATTGATATTTACGCAAAAAATATGCGAACACTGAAAAATCGTTAAGCCCTTGCCGCTTATGCCATCTGGATTCTACGGGCACGCTTCCTTGTTCAGCGGCCAATCTTGGGCACCGGTACTATCTCTTGGCCGCTTTCTTCTTCCGCTCCACCGCTCGCGGCTTCTTAGTCATAACGTTTGATCCAAGCAACTTAGATACCGAGATATCCTTGGCGTCTTTCCACAGGTTTTCCAATCCGTAGCGTTCGCGTTGCTCGGCCGTGAAAAAATGCACCATGACATCGAAGGCATCGATCACCATCCAGCCGCTTTCCTGCGGGATTTCCATGCCGACAATGCGGGCTTGAGCCGTATCGAGCGCTTTTTCCACCTCGATACGGAGGGCCCGCAGGTGCGGCTCCGAAGTGCCGGTGGCCAGAACGAGGAAATCCGTGATGGACGATTGTTCGCTCACATCAAGCACCCGAAGATCCTCGGCTTTTTTTTCGTCAAGCGCCCGGCAACACAGTTTCGCAAGGGCGAGCGAGCCCGGCTTCTTCAATTTCATGGTCGGTCTAGATAAAGGGCCTTTCCCCGGATGTAAACAATCGCCTTGTGCGGCACGAAATAGTCCAACGAAAGACGCCGCCGGGCGCGTTCGCGCAATTCCGTCGAGCTGACCGCGAGTAGATGACCGTCACAGCGCCGCAAACGCAGTCCCGGAATATCCTCACGCGGTTTTACCGGATAGCCCGGCCGCTCGAGAAAAATGAACTCCACGAGCGTCGCCAGTTCCGCGATGTCCCGCCACAAATGCAGTTTGGGCAACTGGTCGCCGCCGATGATCCAATACAGCTCATCATGCGGAAACAGTCCGCGAAAATAACGCGCCGAATCGATCGTGTAGCTGATCCCACCTTTCCGCAGCTCGTAGTCGGAAATCTCGAACCGTTGATCCCACTCCACCGCGGCGCGGAGCATCGCGAGCCGGTCGTCCGCCGAGGATTGCACTTCGCTCGACTTGAGCGGCGCTTGCGCCGCCGGCACCAGAAACAACCGGTCGAGCCCGCACTGCTCATATGCATCCTGCGCCGCCAGCAGATGGCCGAAATGCACTGGGTCGAAACTCCCTCCGAGAAATCCGATTTTCACTGCCCTCGGACCGTTGGCCGCACCCTTCGGACCGGCAAGGCCCAATTCGGCAAACGCGCCCTTGCGCCACGTCGCGCCGCACAAGAAACAATCCTCGCGACCGTCCACATGGTGCCCGGGGCGGGAGTCGAACCCGCACGCCTTTTCAGGCAAAGGATTTTAAGTCCCGTGCGTCTGCCATTTCGCCACCCGGGCGGGGTGCGCTGCGGCCAGACAAACCACCCTCGCCGTCCCGCGCCAGAAAATCCGCATCCGCGCGCGCGCCGGCCGATTTCCTCCAAACCGCCGCTGAACCTCCACCATCTGACAGTTCCCCTTAAGTTAGAAAACTCTCGCGACCCGGCGCGCCCTCGCGCCAACCTCGCGCTAGAGTAACGCAGAGTAGACCGCAAACCCCGGTTAGTTTCCCCACCCCATGCTCATTCCCAAACCCCGCCTGTCGGGCGCCGCTGCATTGGCCGCCCTCGTGTCGATCGCCTCGCCCACCCTCGCCCGCGCCAGCGAGGCCGACATCAAAATCCCCGATCTCAACACGGTCTCCTTCCTTAACGGCGCACTCTCCGGCACCGCCGTGCTGATGATCGGCCTCGTGGTCTGCCTCGCCGGCGTCGCTTACGGCTGGCTTCAATACATCCAGACGAAAAACCTCCCCGTCCACGCCTCGATGGGCGCCGTCTCCCAGATCATCTGGGAAACGTGCAAGACCTACCTCTGGCAACAGGGGAAATTTCTCGCGATGCTCTGGGTGCTCATCGCCGTCTGCATGACGTATTACTTCGGTGTGCTCTCAAAGGAATCGCCCGCGCACGTCGTGATGATCCTGCTCGCCTCGATCCTAGGTATCCTCGGCAGCTACGGCGTCGCGTGGTTCGGCATTCGCATCAACACCGTCGCCAACTCCCGCGCCGCGTTCTCCGCGCTCCGGGGCAACGCCCTCGCCACGCTCCTCATCCCGCTCAAGTCCGGCATGAGCGTCGGCCTGCTCCTCGTCGCCACCGAGCTGTTCTTCATGATCTGCATCCTGAAGTTCCTCGATCCCGCGCTCGCCGGACCGTGCTTCATCGGCTTCGCCATCGGTGAATCGCTCGGTGCCTCCGCGCTCCGCATCTGCGGCGGCATCTTCACCAAGATCGCCGACATCGGCGCCGATCTCATGAAAATCGTTTTCAACCTCCCCGAGGACGATCCCCGCAATCCCGGCGTCATCGCCGACTGCACCGGCGACAACGCCGGCGATTCCGTCGGACCGACCGCCGATGGTTTTGAAACCTACGGCGTCACGGGAGTCGCGCTGATCGCATTTCTCGCCCTCGCCCTCGCCGCGAACCCCGCGCTCTGCGCCACGCTCATCATCTGGCTCTTCGCGATGCGCATCCTGATGGTCATCACCTCGCTCGTCAGCTACCTCGCCAACGACGCCATCAGCAAAATGCTCTACGGCGGCTCGAAGGATTTTAACCTCGAGCAGCCGCTCACGAACCTCGTCTGGATTTCATCGCTCGTCTCGATCCTCGTCACCTACGCCGCGAGCTACGCGCTCCTCCACGATCTCGCCGGCCATGCCGAACTCTGGTGGGTGCTTTCCACGATCATCTCACTCGGCACCATCGCCGGCGCGCTCATCCCGGAATTCACGAAAGTCTTCACCTCGACCGAGAGCCGCCACGTCAAGGAAGTCGTCACCTCGTCCCGCCAAGGCGGCGCATCGCTCAACATCCTCAGCGGTCTCGTCGCGGGTAACTTCTCCGCGTTCTGGACCGGCCTCGTCATTCTCACCCTGATGTTCGGCGCGTATTACTTTTCCGGGCACGCCGCCGTCGCCGCGATGATGCCGCCCGAATTCCGCTTCGCCGCGCCGATCTTCGCTTTCGGCCTCGTCGCGTTCGGCTTCCTCGGCATGGGTCCGGTCACCATCGCCGTCGATTCCTTCGGCCCTGTCACCGACAACGCCCAGTCCGTCTACGAACTCTCGCAGATCGAGCAAAAGCCCGGCATCGCCGCCGAGATCGAGCGCGACTTCGGCTTCACGCCTGACTTCGAAAATGCGAAGCACCAGCTCGAGAAAGGCGACGGCGCCGGCAACACCTTCAAAGCCACCGCCAAGCCCGTCCTCATCGGCACCGCGGTCGTCGGCGCAACCACGATGGTCTTCGGCATTATCATGATGTTGAAAGGCATTTATCCCGACACCATCGAGAAGCTCTCCCTCGTCCATCCCGAGGCGATCATGGGCCTGCTTATGGGCGGCGCGGTGATCTACTGGTTCACCGGCGCGAGCACGCAGGCCGTCGTCACCGGCGCGTATCGCGCAGTCGTCTACATCAAGGACAACATGAAGCTCGACGCCGCCACCGCCTCCATCGAGGCCTCGAAGGAAGTCGTCCGCATCTGCACGCAGTATGCGCAGCGCGGCATGATCAACATCTTCATCGTCATCTTCTGCTTCAGCCTCTCGCTCGCGTTTTTCGATCCGTTTTTCTTCATCGGCTACCTCGTCGGCATGGCATTCTTCGGCCTCTATCAGGCCATTTTCATGGCCAACGCCGGCGGCGCGTGGGACAACGCCAAGAAAATCGTCGAGGTCGAACTCAAGATGAAGAACACCCCGCTCCACGCCGCGACCGTGGTCGGCGACACCGTCGGTGATCCGTTCAAGGACACGTCGTCCGTCTCCCTCAACCCCGTGATCAAGTTCACCACGCTCTTCGGCCTGCTCGCAGTCGAGATCGCCGTGAAAATGGAGTCCGGCCTCAAGCACACGCTCGGCGCGGCGATCTTCGTCGTCGCGCTCGTCTTCGTCTACCGCAGCTTTTACCACATGCGCATCCCGGTTGACGAAAAGGACGCCGACGTCGTGAAGCATCAGATGAAAAAAGGCTGACCGTAGATCGAGGCCGGAGCCTGCCAACCGGCTCCGGCCATCGCATCAGATCAGTCTCACTCAGACGCTCCACCGGAAGCGACGCACCGCGATCAAGGCCAGCAAGCCGGCGGTGCCCAATAGGCCGTAGGTGGAGGGCTCGGGCACGGCCGAAAGCGCGCGCGGTGCAGCCACCGCTAGGTTGTTGATCGCCAGATTCAGCCTGTCCGTGCCGTTGAGCACGCCACCGGTGATCAGGAAAGAGTCCACGGCTGCGGCGTTAAAGCCCGACGAAAACGTCAATGCGGTGGTGACGGTGGTGAAACCTTCACCGGCGAAGGCTGCAGTCGTGAAGCTCGCGAACGCGCTCTCCCCGCCGTTGAAAAGCGAGACCGTGAAAGTCGCCGCCGTGTTACCGGCGAGCCGCCGAGCCGAGACTTGCAGGAGCGAGTAACCGGTCAGGTCGCCCGGGCCGCTCGCGAAGAAAAAGAACGCGCCGGCCGTGTCGGCATTGGAGCCGCCGCTGAAGTTGTAGAAACCAGCGGGGTTTTGGGAAAATGTGGCGATGGGATTCGTGTCGCCGCTGGGATCGGTCAGCGCCCAGTCGCCCACGAAGAACGTGGTGGCGGGCGACTGAAACGCCGTGAAATTATGGATCGTGATCTGGGCTGAGGCGAACGGCGCGACGCACAAGGCGGCGGTGAGGAGGAGGGAGGATTTCAGATTTATTTTCATGGTGAGTAGGGAACAGCGCGAACAAAGTCAGTGGCACCCGCGACGGCGCCGGGGCGTTGGATGGTGAGCAGCGCGCCGGAGAGGATCGCGGTGGCGTCGCTGTTGACCGCGGCCCCGGTCGCGGGCTGCCAGAAGGCTCCGTTGTGGAAATAGCCGATCCACGCGGTGCCGTTGAAGAGCGAGATGGTATCGGCGGCGGCAGCCGTAGCCGCCGAGTGCCAGCCGGGCAGCAAGGTCTGCGCGGCGAGTGCGCCGAGCGTCGTGTCCGTCGGGAAGCCGGCGTGAATTACCGTGGTGCTGGCATTGTTGATCGCCGTGCGAAACGCGGTCGCGGGCGCGCGGCCGGTGAAGGTCAGCGTGAGCGCGGGCGCGCGGCGCACGATCTGCACGCCGGTGGCGGGGCGGATGAGGACGTTGTTGCTGTTGGTCGCCGGCCCGATCGTGCGCCGCCAGAAACCGAGATTCGTGTCGTAGAAATAAACGAGCCACGAGGCGCCGCTGCGCACTTGGACGTTGTCCGCCGTGCTCGCCGAGGTGCCGCCGAGCAGCGTGGCGCTGCCGAAGAGCGATCCGAGCGTATCCATCGGCAAGAGTTCAAATGTATCGGTGCCAGCGGTGAGGCCGAGCGTGGTGAGGTCCGCTCCGCTCACGGTGAGCGTCGTCGCGGTGTTGGCCGTGACATCGAGGAGCTTGCCCGCGGAGGGGCCGCTCGTGAGGCGCACCGCCCACGGCGCGGCGGGATTGGCGAGACTGCTGGTCCAGCCACCGAGGCTTTGCGTGAGGGTCGACGCAGTGAACGACTCGATGCGGCTGGCGCGGATACCGGCGACCGGCGCGATGGCGTCATCCAGCGGAAGGCCGAACACCGTCGTCACTGGCGCAGCGGGCGCGCCGCCGGCGAGGGTGTTCTTCAAATAACCGACGGGCACGGTGGCCGCGACGATGATGCCCGAAATCACTTCGAGACGCGCGAAAAGCCGCGGCGCGGTCGTCGGAAGGATGACAACGTAAGTCTCCGTGCCAGCCACGGCGGACTCGAGCACCGGCGCGACAGCGGCCGGGCTCCACACGATGAGATCGCTCGAAGTGAGCACGCGAGAAGTGAGACCCGTGACGGTGGTGGCGCGTTTGAAACGGAACACAAAGTTGCCGCTTTCGAGGGTGCCGGTGGGCAATCCCACGGGATCGGAAATCGTGGGGCGCAGGTTGAGAAAATATTCCAGCAGGTTGCCGATGCCATCCGCCTCGGGGTCAGCGGTGAAAGCGTCTTGCCCGGGGGCGAGGCCGTTGACGGTCGCCCACGCCGCGTAGCTTTGCGTGACGGTGAGCGTGGCGGGATCGCTGCCCATCGAGCCGTAGGGATTCGTCGCCGTGGCCTTGTAGTTGCCGGCGTTCGCGGGTTGCGCGCTCGCGATGGAGAGCGTGGCGGAGGTCTCGCCCGGCAGGAGGATGTTGTCCTTATACCATTGGTAGCTCAGCGGCGCCGTGCCGGCGGCCACCACCGTGAAACTGACCGGCGAACCGAGCGCCACGCTCTGCGAAACGGGTGACGTGGTGATACTCGCCGCGACCACGGGATCGACGTAAGCGGTCTTGAGCCAGTTGTCCTTGCTCCACGTGAGACGGCCGGCGCCCGCGCCGATGGCGAGGACGTTGGGCAACTGCGCGGGGTCATCCGTCGCGTAGGAGTAGGGCACGGCATCGGGCAGGAAATTCCACGCGAAGGGAATCACCGGGGCTTGGAACGGCCCCATCGGGTTGCCGGCGTCGGTGCTGTTGCCGCGCACGATCGTGGTGGTGCCGTCGGTGTTGTGGAACGAGTAGATCGTGTCGAGGGCCTTGACCTTGCCGGTGTAGACGGGGTTGGTGACATCGGTCTGGTTGTTGCGCAGCGGCCAGAGACAATCGCTGTAAACCGATTTCTCGACGAGGAGGGCGCCGTTTTCAGTGGAGATGCTTCCGTTGATCGGTGGGTTGAAACTGTAAGTGTTGTTGAGCGTGTTGCGGAGCGAGGTGCTTAACGCCGCGGCGCGGGCGTCGCGCAGGCGCTTCGCCGCGAGCACGCCGACGTCGTCCACGTAAATGTTGTAATCGTGCACGCTGCCGGCGCGCAGGCGTGGCACGCAGCGGTCCCAGAGATTCTGAAACCACTGGTGGTGGAAGGTCGCCGAGAGGGCGGCGTTGCCGGGGTCGAGGGAGTTCGAGCCCATCAGGTGGCCTTTGTCGTGGCCTTGGATGATCGTGACGATGTCCTCCACGGAAAATCCGTTCGTGCGAAGAAAATTGTAGAACGCGTAGGCTGACTTGTTGGCTTCGAGCGCGGCGATCTGCCGGCGCACGGAGCTGTCGGAGTTCGTCGCACCGTCATCGCCGAGATATTTGCACCAGGAGAGAGTCGCATACTGGGTGCCGACTTTCAGATCGACGACACCGTCGTAGGCTTTGGTGAACGTGCAGTGGTCGATCCAGATGTTGGTCGCCGCGCCGCCATTGCTGAGCGTGATGAAATCCCAGTCGTTGTCGTCGTAGTTGCCTTTGCTGGACTCATCCCACTCCCACATTTCGTCAAACTTCAGATTGCGAATGACGATGTTGGAGGTGCCTTTGACGTTGAAATTGACGTGCTTGATGGTGACGCCGTTGGCCGAGAAAATCGTGAGTCCGCTCTTGGCCTTGATGTCGAGGACGCTGACGCCCGTGGCGATCAAGGTCGGATGCAGCTTGGGCGTGGCGTGAGAGCGGAAAGGCGTGCTCGCCAGCGCCTGCACGGCGGAGCCGACCTCGTTCCAACCGAGATTCAGGTCGTTCATGATCTCGATCACCTTCACCGCGCCGGCGGTCTTGTTGGAAAGGGCGATGGCCGCGGCGAATTCGAGTGGCGTAGTGACTTTCACGTAAGCCGGATCGCTTTCGGGAATGACGCCGCCGCCCGTCGTGCCCGCACCGAGCGTGGCAAAGCCGAAAAGATTGTAAGCGGAGTTCGGCAGCGATGCGAGCAACGTGAGCGCCGCAGCCGTGCTGGGCGCGGAGCCGAAAGAATTCGTGACGACCACGGCGTAGCTGCCGATGTCGCTGGCCTGGAGGTTGGTCAGCGCGAGCGTTGCCGACGTCGCCCCGGGAATCGGGTTGGTGTCTTTCGACCACTGATAGGTAAACGGCGCGGTGCCGGACGCCCCCACGGTGAACGTGACCGCGCCCCCGAAAGTCGCGGCCTGTGGCGCCGGCGGGACAGTGATGGTGGGCGGCGTGTTGACCGCGAGGACGGCGGCCGCGCTGGTCGTGAAGCTGACGATGTTCGTGACGACGACCGTGTAGCTGCCGGCGTCGGCGGGCTGCACGCTGGCGATGTTAAACGAGGAACCGGTGGCTCCGCCGATCGGCGTGCCATCTTTGCGCCACTGGTAGGTGAAGGGCGCCGTGCCGCCCGCGAGGACGGTAAACGTCACCGGGCTTCCGATACTGGCCGTCGCCCCCGCCGGCGGCGTGGCGATGGTGGGCGGCAGGTTGACGGTGAGGATGGCCGCCGCGCTCGTGACGCTGGTGACGCTGTTGGTGATGGTGACGGTGTAGCTGGCGGCATCGGTCGCCACCACGGCGGGAAATGCGAGCGTGCTGCCGGTGGCGCCGGGAATCGCGAAGGTGTCCTTGTTCCACTGGTAGGTGAGTGGCGCGGTGCCGGTCGCCACGACGGAGAAACTGGCGGGAGCCCCGAGCACAACGGTCTGGGCGGCGGGCGGAGTCGTGACGGAGGGCGCAACTGCGGCGGCCGCGACGGTCAGCGTCGCCGGTGCACTCGGGGTCGAGCCCGCGACATTGGTCACGACGACGCTGTAGTCGCCGCTCTCGGCGAGGGAGACGGCGTTGAGCGTGAGCGTGTCGGCCGTCTGGCCCACGAGATCGCCGGTGCCTTTTTTCCACTGGTAAGTGAACGGCGCGGTGCCGGTCGCGAGCACCGTGAATGAAACGTTGTCGCCCACGAGCACCGCCTGGCTCGCCGGAGGCGTGGCGATGACGGGTGGAGTCTGCACCGTGAGCGTCGCTGGTGCGCTGTTGATCGTGCCGCCCGGATTGGAAACGACGACGCGGTAGTTGCCGGCGTTGGTCGGCTGCACGTTGGCCAACGCGAGCGTCACCGACGTGGCACCGGGGATGTCCACGGTGTTTTTCTGCCACTGATAAGTCGGTGACGGCGTGCCCGTGGCAACGACGGTGAATGACGCGCCATTGCCGGCGATCACGGTTTGGTCGGCCGGCGGCGTGGTGATCGTCGGCGCCACAATCAGCGAAGGGTTGGAGAGCGTGACGTCCACCTGCTGCAACGTCAGGTGCGCCGCCACGCCGCCGGTGAGCGTGGCGCTCGCCAGATAAACATTCACGGTATCGAACGACGTCGTGGTGGCGGCCGCCTCGGTGAGGGTTTGCGTGACGAGCGTGCCCGAACCTTGGGTGAGCTTGTAGGCGACCGTCATGCTGCCGCCCGCGTTGCGCGTCAGCGTCAGGAACGCGTGACACGCCGTGCCCGTGACAGGCGCGCTGCCGGTGCCGCCGGCCGAACCGAGCGTCGCCCACGTGGCGCTCGCGTTGTCGAGGCCGTCGGTGGGGGTCGGCGAAGTGACGACGCGCTTGCGCAGCGAGACAGGATTGGCCGTCCCGAGGAGATTGGTCCACGCGGCGTAGCCGACGTAGTTGCCGAAGACGTGGCTCGAGGGATTACTGCTGCCGTAATCGCCGCTGAAGCGACCGTTGGTGTTTCCCGTGTTGGCCGGTCCGGCGGGAGTCGTCCCGTTGGCCGTAAACCCCGCGCCGCTGATGGCCGCGCCATTGGCGTCGCTCCGCAGCAAACCGACGATGAGACCAGCGCTCTTGTCGAGCGGAGCCCCGTCGATGGTGAACGTGATGTCCAGGGTGAGAATGTCGCCCACGCTCATCGCCACCGGCGCGCCAGCGGTCGTGAAATAGCCGACCATCGTGCGGCTGGAAGCGTTGTCGAGGGCGAGGGTGCCGTTGGCCCCGGCGACTCCATTCGTGAAGACCGTGCTCGCAGTCGAACTCGTAAACCATGCGGCCGAAGTCGTGGGCGAAAGATCGGTGCGGCTGCCGTCGTTAAATTTGTCCTGAAGAAAAGTCGTCTGTCCGAAAAGGGCCGGGGTCAGCAGGAGTGCCAAGCTCGCGCGGAGCGATTTCGTGAAGGATTTTTGGGTCATGAGGGGTAATGAATTTCGCCGGGCGAGGGGTCGCTCGGTGCGGGAAGTGATGGTGGGGGTGCAGACTGGTCGGAAATCATTCGCACAACGAAGCGCGTTCATTTTCCGAGGGGAGCCGGCGGAACGGACACGTGTCTCAAAAATATGTCAATCTTCGGCATGTCTTTATTGCCATGTAAATGCACTTTTCTTTTTTCTTTCCCTGTCACGTTCAACGTGATGGCGGGATCGAATGTTTCAGCAGTGCGGGAGTCACGAAAGGATTTGCCCGCCTCCCCGCTCATTTTCGCCGCGCCGCGAAGTCCCTCGCGTCCAATCCCACCTCGCCGTAGGGCCATTGCTTTCCGCCGTCTCCGCGCGAATTTTTTATGATAAGTTTGCGCGTGCATCGCGCGCGATTGCCGAACTTCCGCGCCCTCCTACGGTCCGTGCGCCTGCCCATGCACCTGCGCATTTCCTGCCCCGTCGTGTTCGCCCTTGCCGCCGCGCTCACGCTTCCCGCGCAACCGCTCACGCGCGTCGCCGCCACGTCGCTGCGGCTCCCGGCGAATCCCGCCGCTGCGAGCTACACCACCGAGCGCGTGTTCGCCTCGCTGGCGATCAGCCAGCCCGTCGCCATCGTCACCGCGCCCGGCGAGACCAACCGCCTCTTCGTCGTCGAGAAAACCGGCCGCATCCTCGTCATCGATAATCTCAGCACGACGCCCACGCGCGGCGTCTTCCTCGATCTCACCACCGTCATCGGCGATAGCGGCGGCGAACAGGGTCTGCTCGCCCTCGCGTTTCACCCCGACTACGCGCGCAACGGCTACTTCTACGTCTGGTTCACGCTCAGCACCACCACGAGCGCCGGCTCCGGCCAGCACGACCGCCTCGCCCGCTTCCGCGTCTCCGCGTCGAATCCCAACCTCGCCGATCCCGCCTCGCAGCAACCGCTGATTTCGCAGCGCGACGAGGCCTCGAATCATAATGGCGGCCAGCTCCTCTTCGGCCCCGACGGTTATCTCTACCTCTCGCTCGGCGACGAGGGCGGCGGCAACGACCAATACGCCAACAGCCAGCGCATCGACCGCGATTTCTTCGCGGGCATCCTGCGCCTCGATGTCGATCTGCGCCCCGGTTCGCTCGCGCCCAACGCGCACGCATCCGTCCACGCCGGCACCTACACGATCCCGCCCGATAATCCTTTCGTCGGCGCCACATCGTTCAACGGCGCCGCCCTCACCGCCTCCGCCGTGCGCACGGAATTCTGGGCCGTCGGTCTGCGCAATCCTTGGCGAACCTCGTTCGATTCGCTCACTGGCCAGCTCTGGTGCGCCGACGTCGGGCAGGATGCCTACGAGGAGATCGATATCATTACGCGTGGCGGCAACTACGGCTGGAATTACCGCGAAGCCGCTCACGCCGGCCCGCGCGGCAACGCCCCCGCCGCCGCCAACTTCCTCGCGCCGATCTGGGAATACTCCCACAGCGTGGGCCAGTCGATCAGCGGCGGCTTCGTGTATCGCGGCAGCCGTTATCCCGCGCTCTACGGCCAATATTTTTTTGCCGACTACTCCTCCGGCTCGATCTGGGCGCTCCTGCCCGACGGCACCAACCCCGTCCCCGCAAGCCGCGTGCAACTTCTCGCCAACAACGCCGGCATCGTCTCCTTCGGCCTCAACCCCTCCAACGGCGACATCCTCCTCGCCAACATCAACGAGGGCGCGATCAAGCGCCTCGTCGCCAACCCCGTGCCCGGCGGCATCGCCCCGCCCGCCACCCTCACCGACACCGGCGCGTTCGCCGATGTCGCCGCGCTCACGCCCGCACCCGGCGTCGTCCCCTACGCGCCCAACGTTTCCTTCTGGTCCGACGCCGCGCAAAAGCGCCGCTGGTTCGCCCTGCCCACCGTCGCCGCCACTTTCGGTTTCTCAGCCGACACCAACTGGTCGCTCCCCACCGGCGCCGTCTGGATCAAACACTTTGATATTGAAACAACTCGCGGCGTCCCGGCCACCGCCCGCCGTGTCGAGACGCGTTTACTCGTGAAAACCGCCACCGGCGTCTACGGCCTCAGCTATCGCTGGAACGACGCGCAAACCAACGCCACCCTCGTGCCCGACGAAGGCGCCGACCAGAATTTCACTATCGCCGAAAACGGCGTCACGCGCACCCAGGCGTGGCACTTCCCCGGCCGCAACGAATGTCTCGCCTGCCACACCGAGCGCGGCGGCTACGCGCTCAGTTTCAACACGCGCCAGCTCAATCACGACTTCGCCTTCCCCGGCGGCACCGCCAACACCATCGCCGCCCTCGCCCAAGCCGGCTACCTCAGCACCGCCGCACCGCCCGCGCCCGCCGCTCTTCCCTCCCTCGCCCCCGCCACCGATCTCTCCCGGTCCCTTGAGCAGCGCGCCCGCTCCTACCTCGACGCCAACTGCGCCCAGTGCCACCAACCCGGCGGCACCGCCCCCAGCACCTGGGACGCCCGCGCGAGCACCCCGCTCTCCCTCGCCGGCATCGTCAACGGCACCCTCGCCATTAACGGCGGCAACTCCGCCAACCGCGTCATCGTCCCCGGCGACACCGCGCGTTCGCAGCTCCACTCCCGCCTCTCCGGCACCGGCGTCGCCCGCATGCCCCCGCTCGCCACGAGCGAGCGCGACCTTGCCGGCGAATCACTCCTCGCGCAATGGATCTCCACCCTCGCGCAACCCCAGCCCGCGAGCCGCCTCATCAACCTCGCCACCCGCGCCCAAGCCCTCGCCGGCAGCGCCA
>JANYBX010000388.1 GCA_025360615.1 Opitutia bacterium | reverse complement strand
CGCACGACGCGGGCTGAAGCCTCGCGCTCCTCCGGATGATTTCGTCCGCCTAACGGCAGAGCCTCCATCGAGTGAGAGCAATCCCGTGAGCCAAGGAACCTCCCTTTGCGCCTTGGCGTCCGCGCCGTTAGCGTTTTCCGTCTCCGCTTTACCGTGTCCAACGCTCCCGCCTCCTCCGCCGCTCCCGCGCCCAAGCGCGCCCTCTCGCTCGGCGTCATCTTCCTCACGCTCTACATCGACCTCATCGGGTTCTCGATTATTTTCCCCCTCGGGCCGGACCTGCTGAAACACTACCTCGCGCTCGAAGGCCACACCGGCGCCCTCGGCTGGCTGCTGGCGCACATCGAGTCGTTCGCTAAATTGTTGGGCAACGAAAGCCATCTTCCCGAAGTCCTCTTCGGCGGCGTGATCAGCTCCCTCTTTTCAATTCTCCAATTCATCTTCGCGCCGTTCTGGGGCAGCCTCTCCGACAAACGCGGCCGGCGGCCCATTTTGCTCTTCACCGTCGCGGGCACCGCGCTGAGCTATCTGCTCTGGGTCGTGAGCGGCTCCTTCTGGCTCTTCCTTTTTGCGCGGCTCGTCGCGGGCGCGTTTGGCGGCAACCTTTCCGTCGCCACCGCCGCCGTCGCCGATGTCACCACGCGGCAGGAACGCTCCAAGGCCATGGGTATCGTCGGCGCTGCGTTCGGCCTCGGCCTCGTCACGGGCCCCCTCCTCGGCGCTTTCACGGCGCGCATCAACCTCCTCGAGCGCCATCCGTCGCTCGGCGCGTGGGGCATCAACCCGTTTTCCGTGCCGGCGCTGATCGCCTTCGCCCTGAGCCTCGTCAATCTCGTGTGGATACTCCGCCGCTTCAACGAAACCCTGCCCGCCTCCGCGCGCGGCCTGCCCCGCGAAACGCGCCTCCGCAATCCCCTCCGCGCCATCCTCTCGCTCGACAACGCCCAGGTTCGTCGGATCAACGTCGTCGCCTTCATCTACTCGCTCGCCTTTGTCGCGATGGAGTCATCGCTCACGTTTCTCGCCGCGAAACGCTTCGGCTACACCGCCCGCGAAAACGGCTGGCTCATGGGTTTCCTCGGCATGTGCGCGATCATCACGCAGGGTTTCATTGTGCGAAAAATGCTCCTCCGCGTCGTCGAGACGCGCGTGCTGAGCTTGGGATTGCTCGCGTCGGTCGCCGGCCTGCTGCTGATCGGCTTCGCGCCCGCGCCCGGGTGGCTCTACGCCGGCGTCGGCTTCCTCGCGCTCGGCTCCGGTCTCGTCAACCCCTCCACCACCGGGCTCATCTCGCTCTACGCCGGTGAAAACGAACAGGGCCGCGTGCTCGGCATCTTCCGCTCGCTCGGCTCGCTCTCCCGCGCGATCACGCCGATCACCGCCGGCGTGGTGTTCTGGTCCTTCGGCACCAAGGGCGACACCGTGGTGTTCGTCGCCGGGGCCGCGCTCGCGCTCCTCGCCTGGTTCGCCAGCACCCGCCTCCCGCAACCCGCGAAATGAACCGTCGCCGCGCCCTCGCCTTCGCTCTCGCGGGCGCCGCCAGTGCGCTGCTCGCCGGTTGTTTTTCGCTCTCGTTTCACCGCGAAAAACCGCGCCCGGGCCGCACCACCGTCGACTCGCCGCTCGTCGTTTTGCCCGCGCAAAAACTCGGCACCTACCTCGTCATCGAGGCCAAGTGGGATCGCGCCGGCCCGTGGCATTTTATCGTCGATACCGGCTCGACCGTCACCCACGTCTCCCCCGAATTCGCCAAGCGCTACGGCGTGAAAAACTCCGGGCCGCCGCCCGCGCCCAACATCCGCGTCAAATCCGCCACCGGCGAAACCCTCGTCCTCGCCCCTATCACGTTGCACCGCCTCGAACTCGGCGACGCGCACTTCGACGACGTGCCCGCCGTCATCAACGCCGCTTCCTGCACCCAGCTCTCCACGCACCTCGGCGTGAAGATTGACGGCATTCTCGGTTTCCCGCTTTTCCGCGAGACCCTCCTCACCTTCGACTACCCGCACGAGCGCATCCTGCTCGCTCCCGCCGGCAGTCCCGCGCTCATTCCCGGCGTCGCCATTCCGTTCAACAACGCCAACAAGACCCCCATCATCGCCGTGCGCGTCGGCGAGCGCACTTTCATCGCCCTGCTCGATTCCGGCAGCGACTCCGCCCTCAGCATCAACGTCGTCGGCGGCCTCTCGCCCTTTTTCGCCTACGGCCCGCGTGAAGGCACCATCGTCAGCACGCTCACCGGCGATCACCCCCAACAAATCGGCCGGCTCGACGAACCACTCACCATCGGCAGCTACACCATCGTGAAGCCCATCGCCGATCTCTCCGATGAACTCTCCGCCATCGGCGGCGCGATCCTGGAAAACTTCGCCGTCACCTTCGACCAGGAGCACGACCGCGTGACTTTCCATCGGGAGTCCACTGCGCCGCTCCCGCCGTCGCCCCGCCGCAGTGCCGGTGTCGCCTTCGCGAAAACTCCCGCCTACTGGCGCGTGGCCGGCGTCGTGCCCGATTCCCCCGCCGCCGCGGTCGCCGTGGAGACGGGCGACCTCGTCACCCGCATCAACGGCGTGGCCGTCGCGCACTGGGATTTTTCCCGCTACGAGCAACTCGTCGCGCACGCCGAGACGGTTAACTTCACCTTCCTCCACGGCGCGCGCGAAACCGAAAAAAAAATCCGCGTCTTCGACCTCGTGCCGTAGCGTCCGTGTTTTTCGTGTCATCATCGCGAATCGCATCGACATCCCGCCGAGGAGATTAACATACCCGATCAACATGCGCTTGCTGAAACGTTTCGCCCTCGCCCCGCTCGTCGCCCTCGCCCTGTCCGCCACGCTCCGCGCGCAGAGCTACGAGTTCACCACCTTTGTGGGTGCTGTCGGCACCACGGGAAGCGCGGATGGCACCGGCACGGCCGCCCGGGTTTATCTGCCGATCGGCATCGTCACGGACAGTGCCGGGAATATTTATGTCGCCGATTCGAACAACAGTATCCTGCGGAAGGTGACTCCGGCCGGCGTAGTGACCACGATCGCGGGCAAGGGAGGCGTCCCCGGCACGACGGATGGCGCCGCACTCAGCGCCCGCATTGTTGTCCCATGGGGAATTGCCCTGGATTCCTCGGGGAACATTTACTTCAGCGACTACTCCGCTTTCACGGTCCGCAAATTATCTCAGGATGGCATCGTCACGACCGTTGCCGGTCGGCCTGGTATCAGCGGCAGCGCCGACGGGCAGGGCGCGGTTGCGACTTTTCTGCATCCCGCCGGGCTGGCGGTTGACAGCGCAGGTAATATTTTTGTCGCCGATCTTACCAGTTCGACCATTCGAAAAATCACCCCGGCTGGGCTCGTCTCCACGTTTGCCGGCTCTGCCGGTGTGACCGGTTCGACCAATGGCACCGGCACCGCCGCGCGTTTTATCAGTCCGGTCGCAATCGCTATCGACAGCGCGGACAATCTCTTCGTCACCGACGTGGATACCAGCACCATTCGCAAAATCACGCCGGCGGGCGTAGTCAGCACGTTCGCCGGCTCGACCAGTGTGACCGGCAGCACCGATGGTCTGGCCACTGCGGCTCGTTTTAGTGCTCCGCTCGGCATCACCATCGATACCAGTGGCAATCTCTTCGTCTCCGAATTCTCCAATCAGACGATCCGTAAAATCACCACCGCCGGCGTGGTTTCAACCCTCGGCGGCCTGGCCGGCACGACAGGCAGTGCCGACGGGATTGGCAGCACCGCCCGTTTCAACAAACCCTACGGCATCGCGGTGGATCGCAACGGAACCGTTTATGTTTCCGATTCGTTTAATAACACCATCCGGCGGGGCGTGCTCGCCCCGCCACCCGTCATCGCCGCCTCTCCTCAATCGCTCACCGTCACTCCCGGCAGCACCGTCGTCCTCGCGGTCAACGCCACCGGCGGCAGCCTCACCTATCAGTGGAAGAAAAATAGTCTCCCCATCCCCGGTCAGACTTCGGCCACCTATGTGTTCGCCGGCCAGACCCTCGCCGCCGGCACCTATACCGTCGATGTGATCGGCGGTGGTGGCACCGTCACCAGCGCCGCTGCGATCATCACCGTCGCCGACTCCACCAACCCCGGCCGCATCACCAACCTCGCAATCCGCTCACAAGCCGGCACCGACGCACAGACGCTGATCGTCGGCACCGTGCTCGGCGGCGCGGGCACCAGCGGCGTAAAACCCCTGCTGCTGCGCGGCGTCGGCCCCACCCTCACCGCCTTCGGCGTCACGGGCGCCCTCGCCGACCCGACGATGACGGTCTTCAACAGCCTCTCCAAATTCGCCGAAAACGACGACTGGGCCGGCACCTTCGATTTCGCCAGCGTCGGCGCGTTCCCCTTCACGGGCGCCGCCCCGAAAGATGCCGCCATCTCCAAGAGCGACACACCCTCCGGCAGTTATTCGATTCAAGTCTCCGGCAAAAACGGCGCCACCGGCACCGCCCTCGCCGAAATCTACGATGCCACGCCCGCCGCCGCCTACACCGCAGCCACGCCCCGCCTCATCAACGTCTCCGCCCGCACCCAAGTCGGCACCGGCAACGACATCCTCATCGCCGGCTTCAACATCGGCGGCGCCACCGCGAAGACCGTGCTCATCCGCGCGGCCGGCCCCGCGCTGATCGCCTTCGGCGTCGGCGGCGCGCTCGTCGATCCCAAGCTCGAACTCTATAGCGGCCCCACGCTCCTCTACTCGAACGA
>JANYBX010000039.1 GCA_025360615.1 Opitutia bacterium | reverse complement strand
CCTGAAGCTCGGGGGTCGGCTGTAGGAGCGGCTTTACGCCGCGATGGTTTTTCGGAATCGCGGCGGAAAGCCGCTCCTACAATTTTCTGCAACGCCTCGGTGCTTGCTCCGAGGAAATTTACGATTTGTCGGGGTTTGCCGAGCCGGCGGCGGAAGCGAGTTCGTCGGCGACGGTGCGATCACTGCGGCAACGGGGCATTTTATTCTGGCCGCCCCATTTGCCGCGCAGGCGTAACCAGCGCTCAAACAGCCCGGGCGATACGAGGTGGATCAGGGGTGATTCGAGACCGCCGCCGAGACGCTTGGCCTCGTAGTCGTCGTTGAGGCGCTTGAGCTCGGCGTCGAGTTCGGCGGCGAGTTGCGCGGCGGGGGGGACGGGCGAGCCGGAGGGTTTGAGTTCGAGCCACCATTCGTGGCGGCCGCGGGTTTGGCCGGCGCTGGAGTTTACGAAGAGTGGGGCAACGTGAAAGTTGGCGACGCTCAGGCGGTGGCGGCGGCAGACGAGCGTGAGCGCATCGGTGAGTTCCTTTTCGATGACGTGTTCGCCGAACGCGCTGAGCTGGAGTTTCGTGCGGCCGGCGTAGACGAGGCGCGGTGGCTCCGTGGAAACGAAGCGCACGATGTCGCCGATGATGTAGCGCGCGAGGCCAGCGGGCGTGGTGAGGAGGAGCGCGTAATCCACGCCGGGTTTGACGCCGGCGAGAGGCACGGCCTTGGAGCCGAGGTTCGCGAAATTGTTCTCGTCGAAATCGGCCATCGGGAGGAACTCATAGAAAACCCCGGCATCGCTCATGAGCCGGAGGCCGGCGGCGGGCTCGGCGTCTTGCGTGGCGATGAAGGCTTCGGACGCGGGATAGACCTCGTGGAAATTTACGGTGGGGCCGAGGGCGGCGCGGAGTTCGTCGGCGAACGGCCCGATCGGCACGCCGCCGTGGATGAAGCACTCGAAGTTGGGCCAGAGCGATTGGAGGTGGCTGGCGCGCGGGTGACGGTGGGGGGAGTTTTCGCGGAGCGCCTCCGCGAGGATCAACACCCAGCTCGGGATGCCGGCGAGGAGCGAGATGTCGAGCGCCGCGGTGCGGGCGGCGATGGCGGCGATCTTGGCGGGCCAGTCGCCCATTTGCGCGATGGCGGCACCGGGTTCGTAGAGATGTTTTTCGACCCAGCCGGGGAGATTGAGCGCGGTGATGCCGCTGAGATCGCCGGCGTAGGCGGTGAACGGCTGCGACTCCGCGATGGGCGTGAGCGTGGTGGCGCCGCCGAGGAAAAGATGGCGTCCGCGAAAGACGCGGGAGTGACCGACGCGCGCGGTGTAATAGAGCAGCGAGTCGAGCCCGGCTTTTTGGAAATGCGCGATCATGCCGGCGGTGATCGGCAAAAATTTCGTGCGGCCGGCGGTGGTGCCGGAGGAGACGGCGTAGTGGGCGCAACGGCCCGGCCAGAGCACGCCGGTCTCGCCGCGTTTCATGCGCTCGATGGGCGCGGTGAAATCTTCGTAGGTGCGAAGCGGAATCGCGGCCTGGAAACGCTCGTAGCTCAGCCCGGGGGAAATGCCGTCGTCGCGCCAGAAGGAGGTGCCGGAGAACTGGCGCGTGAGGGATGAGAAGACTTGTTCCTGTTGGGCCACGGGGTGGGTGAGACGGAGGCGGCGCGTGGCGCGCGCGGTGAGCAGGCCCGCGCCGAGGGCGAGAAGTTTTTTAGCGAAGGGCGGGCCCGCCGGAGGTAGTGGTTCGGCGCGCGGCGCGAGCGAAGTAGCGGCGAGGGAGTTCAAGCGGCGAGGCGGGTCCTGCTGAGTTTCAAGTCGCGGTAAAACGCCGCGATGGGCGGCAGAAACTGGAAATAGTGGAAGATGAGGGAGGCGTGTTGCACGGGACTCGTGCCGCCGTCGACGACGCGGCAGATGCCCCGCGGGAAAAAGGCTGGCATCGCCGTTTCGAGGGCCGCGCGCGTGGGGGAATTTTCGGTGAGGACGGAGTTTTCCTTTTCGGCGTAGAGGACCAGCACGGGAGCTTCGCTGAGCGGGCGCGGTGAATCGTCCCACGCGGAAAGCGGTGTCATCTGACTCATGGCCGCGACGCGCTCACACGCGCCGGCGGACTCGATGGACTGGATCGCCCCGAGGACGCCGGCGCGGAGGGCGCGCAGCTCATCGCCCGACATGAGGGCGAGGAGCGAGGCTTTGTTTTGCGCGCCGGCCTCGAACATTTTCGTGAAGATGACGCGGGATTTTTCGATGGCTCGGGGATCCATGTGAGCCCCGGCATCGAGGAAGGGTTTTAACGCGCGGCCGAGGAGGGTCGAGGGTTTGGCTGCGCCCGGGGCCACGACGTCGGCGGCGCAGGCGACGGGGCTCACGAGGATGAAGCCCGCGCTGCCATCGGGGCGGCGCGCGAGGCGGCTGCGGCGCAGCCACTCGAGGGCAAGGCCGGCGCCGAAGCTCACGCCGAAAATCACGGGACGCTGGCCATGGATCGCGTTCAGTTCGGTGACGAGGTCGTCGAGTTGGGCGCAGAAGAGATCAAGGGAGAAGCCGGCGCGCGGGTAGTTGAAATAATACACGCTGCCGTGGCGGAGCAGAAAACCGCGGAGGAGAAAAACCTGTTCCGTGGCGTCGGGCACGAAGCCGCCGAGGACGATGGTGGGGAAGGGGCCGCCGCGTTTTTCGCAGAGGAGCGTCGCGAGTTGGTGGGGCGCGGCTTGGCCGGCAGCGAGCACGGCGGCTTGAGCGCGGGTGACCTGCGGCGGGTGCGGCAGCGGGCGGGGCGGGCGGAGCTTGTAGCCGGTGGTGCGGAGGAATGTCTGGAGCGGCCGTGGTGGAGCGAAACGCGCGAAGGCGGTGAAGGCGGACCAAGCGGGCGACAGCGTGAGCGCGGGCATCCCCCACGACGGTGCCGCGAGATGACGAGTGGCAAAGTGAAAGCGGGGGCGTCACGGGAATGTTACGCGGGCGGAACGTGGGCGTGACTTTCGGGAGCGCGAGCGGCTCGGCCGCTTTCAGATTGCGGGCGGGGGCACCCGCGCTCCCATTAACTCGCCTATGCCGCTCCCGCCGATTCTCCATGAAGACGACACGCTCATCGCCTTCGACAAACCGAGCGGACTCCTGATCGCACCCGATCGCTGGGACAAGAAACGCGAAAACCTCATGGGCCTCGTCCACGACAAATACGGGCACGGCGTGGCGAACGTGCACCGGCTCGATGCCGACACAAGTGGCGTGTTGCTGTGCTCGAAATCAAAAGTGGCGCTGGATTTTTTGAGCGGGCAGTTTCAGTCGAAGACAGTCGGGAAAAAATATCTCGCGCTGGTCGCGGTGCTGCCGCCGGAGCGGGCGATGAAAGTGATCGCTCCGGTGCGCGGGCCCGATGGCGCGAGTTTGCCGGCGGAGTTTTCCGTCGAGCTGGCGCTGGGCGAGGATGAGCGGCAGCCGGGGCGCATGCGGGTTTTCAAGGGGCGCGGCGGCAAGGCGAGCGTGACGGAGTTTCGCGTGCTGGAGAATTTCGGGCGCTTCGCGTGGGTGGAGTGTCGGCCGTTGACGGGGCGCACGCACCAGATCCGCGTGCATCTGGCGGCGGCCGGCGCGCCGGTGTTGAACGATATTTTCTACGGCGACCCGGAGGTGAAGCTGCTGCTCTCGTCGCTGAAGCGCGGCTACAAGGGCCGTGATGAAGAGAAGCCGCTCGTCGCGCGGCTCGCACTGCACGCGAGCGAGTTGACGATCAAACACCCGACGACGAAGGAGGCCGTGACGATCACGGCGCCGATGCCGCACGAGTTCGAGGTGGCGCTGAAGTATCTGCGGAAGTTTGCGCTCGGTGGACGCGGCGGGCGCGGGTAGAGGCGCAGGTTATTTCTGGGGTTGGCTGGAAATTTTTTGGAGTTCCGTTTCGAGGCGTTGCTGTTCGCTCAATGTTTTGAGGACGGCGAGTTGGGGGACGGAGAGCAGGCCGTGGGCTTGAGTGTTGACGGCGGTCCAGTCGACATAGCTCAAGGAGCCATGCCCGTGGTTGTCTTTGAGGATTCGCGCGAGTTGTTCGCCTTGATCCGCGTTAAGTGGCGTGTCGGTGAAATAGACATTACTCGCAACGGACGTCACGAAATCGCGCGAGAACCGGTCTTGCTCATATTGGACCCACGCGGCGAAGTCCGGGGCGCTGAGCAGTCGCCGCAAAGTCGGCAGCATAGCCTGTTGAGGTTCGAGGCCCAAGTGTTTGACCGAAGGATCCGAGACGGACAATCCATGTGCGACCGCTTCAGCAAATGTGTCGACTATTCCCTGTTGAGATTCGGCGAGCGTATTTTCGAACTCCACAATTTGCGCCGGAGTAAAATGGAGATGGGCATAAAGTCGGCTGTAACGCAGGGCAAAGCTGAGGCGCGCTTTTTCCACGAAGAGGCGGCCATATGCCGGATTCGCCCACGCTTGGGCACTGGGTGACAACGGGGCAACCGGCTTTGGTTCGGCTTCCGGGCGTTGGGCCGCGGCTTGAGCCGGATGCTCTGCCGCACGCGCGAGGCTGGCGGAGGCCTCGTTGAGGCGAGTTTCGAGTGCGGCGGTTTGGGTGAGCAAAGCGTCGCGTTCGCGTTGCAGGTTGGAGGCGGCGAGGTTCGCATTTTTAGCGAGGCGCGCTTCGTAGATGGCGGAGCCGATGGCGGCGGCGGTGAGGATTCCGGCGACGACGAGCAGGGTTTTGGTCGTGGACATAAGAGTGAGGGCGCCGGCCGTCAGTGCGGCGGTGCTGGTGATCGCCGCGCCGGCGAGGGCGCTGCCGGTCACGAGCGTCGCGAGTCCGGCGGGGGCGGCGGCGACGGTCTGGCCGGCTAGGGTGATGCCGAGCGCGGCGGCGGTGGAGGTGACGCCGCGGCGGGCGAGGAGGTGGCGGAGTTTTTCGAGGGCGCGGGTGGCTCTCATGCGGGCGGCGTCTTCCGTGAGGGAGAGGAGCGCGCCGATCTCGGCGAAGGAGCGGTTTTCGAAGAAGCGGAGGAGGACGAGCTCGCGCTCGCGTTCGCCGAGCTGGTCCATCGCGACGTCGAGGAGGGGACGGAGTTGTTCCCAATCGGCGGGCGAGGCGGCGGGGGCGTTGGCGGTGTCCATGACGTGAGCGTGTTGCTCGCGGGTGCGGCGGCGCTGCTCGGCGCGGATCAGGTCGATGGCGGCGTGGCGGGTCGTGGTGTAGAGCCAGCCGATGAGGACGGGGCGGCGGGCGAGGGTCGCGGCGTGGCGCGCGAGGGCGAGGAAGACGCTCTGCGCGACGTCGGCGGCGTGATGAGTGTCGCCGCGGAGGCGGCGGAGGGCGGCGGAGTAAACGAGGTCGAGGTGACGTTGCACGAGCGCGGCGAAGGCGGCTTCGGAGCGGGTCTCGGCGTAGCGGCGGAGGAGCGTGGCGTCATCATCGGTCATGCGACTTCAGCTACTAAACGTCGCTGGAACGGAAACCGAACAGGGAATTTCCGGGCGCCTCTGTGAGTAGCGCCGCGTCTTTGACCGGTACCCGGTGAGGTCGGGATGTTCGGTTGGCGATGGCTTGCCCAAACACGCCGGTCAGAGACGCGGCGCTACTTTCGGAATCGGGCTTATTTCAGAGTTTGGCCAGAGCTGCGCGGGCGCGTTGTTTGGCGGACTCGTCGTGCTTTTCGCGCGAGGGGAAGGCGAGGCCTTTTTCGAATTGGGCGCGGGCTTTTTCATTTTGCCCGTCGGCGGCGAGGGCGAAACCGAGTTCGAGCTGATGCGCGAGTTCGGTGGGCTCAAGTTGGATGGCGAGCGAGAGTTGTTTCACGGCTTCGGTGGTCGAGGCGTCGGGCAGACCGCCGTAAATGACGCGGACGACAAGACGGGTGGCGACGCCGAGGGTCGCGACTTCGTAGTTCCAACGGCCGAGGACGTGGTGGGCCCAGGCGTAGTCGGGCTTGAGGGCGAGGGCGCGCTCGGCCTCTTCCTTCACGAGGCGGGAGTATTTTATTTTTGTGCGGGTATCGCTGTAGACGCCGAGTTTGCCGTGGCAGACGGCGAGGGAGAGGATGTTCTCGGCGTTTTTCGGATCGAGCTCGACGGCGCGGAGGGAGTAGTCGAGCGCGGTCTGGGCGTGGCGGCGGCGGTCGTCGTCGTTGGTCAAATCGACGATGAGGTCGTAATACTGGCGCGCGATTTTCTGGATGATCGCGGGGTCGTTGGGCTTCGCTTTGTCGGCGGCGAGGTAGAGCTCGAGGGCGCGGCGGGAATCGAGTTTGGCCTCGGCGGCGCGGGCGTCGGTGAGGAGCGCTTCGGCGTCCGCGGCGTGTGCTGAGGTGGCGCAAGCCAGAGCGAACAGAAGAAAGCGAACGTGACGCATAGCTCAGGGTTTGCGGAAAAGGTAATGGCTGACGAGCCATTCTTCGCCGGCGCGGTAGCCCCAGAGTTCGGCGCAGCTCAGGTAGAACACGCGCCAGTA
>JANYBX010000318.1 GCA_025360615.1 Opitutia bacterium | reverse complement strand
GGCGCGAGGCCGTGGGCTTCGTGTTTCAATTCTACAATCTCATCCCGAGCCTCACCGCCCGCGAAAACGTCGCCCTCATCACCGAGATTGCCGCCGATCCGATGGCGCCCGAAGAGGCCCTCCAACTCGTCGGCCTCGGCGCGCGTCTCGATCATTTTCCCGCGCAGCTCTCCGGCGGCGAACAGCAACGCGTCGCCATCGCCCGCGCCATCGCGAAGCGCCCCGCCGTCCTGATGTGTGACGAACCGACTGGCGCGCTCGACGTCCGCACCGGCGTGACCGTGCTCGAAGCCGTCGAGCGCATCAACCGCGAGCTCGGCACCCTCACGCTCATCATCACGCACAACTCCATCATGGCCGGCATGGCCGACCGCGTGCTCACGCTCTCCGATGGCCAGATCACCGGCGAAACGCGCAACTCCGTCCGCGCCTCCGCGACCACCCTCAAGTGGTGAACCGCGCCCCCCGCCATGCCGCTCCTTGACCGCAAACTCCTCCGCGATCTCCGCGCGCTGAAATCCCAGGCGCTCGCCGTCGCGCTCGTCATGGCGTGCGGCCTCGCGATGATGATCATGACGCGCAGCCTCATCGCCTCGCTCGAGTCCACGCGCGACGCCTACTACCGCGACAACCGCTTCGCCCAAATCTTCGCGCGCCTGAAACGGGCGCCCAATTCCGTCGCGGCGCAGCTCGCCGCCATCCCCGGCGTCGCCGCCGTGCAAACTGGCATCGCGCTCCAAGTCACGCTCGATCTCCCCGGTGTCCTCGAGCCCGCGACCGGCCTCATTCAATCGCTACCCGAGCAGGGCGAACTCACGCTGAACCGCCTGCATCTTCGCAGCGGCCGCATTCTGGTCGGCCGCGAGTCGAGCGGTGAAATTCTCGCGGGCGAGGCATTCGCCGAGGCGAATAATCTTCATCCCGGCGACCGCATCGCCGCCGTGCTCTACGGCCGTCGCCAGAGCTTCCGCATCGCCGGCATCGTGCTCACGCCGGAATTTATTTTCGAGGCGCCGCCTGGCGCCGCGCTGCCCAACAACAAAACCTACGGCACGTTTTGGATGCCTTACAAGGAACTCGCCACCGCGAGCAACCTCGATGGCGCGTTTAACAACCTCTCGCTCACGCTCGCCCCTGGCGCGGTCGAAGCCGCCGTCATCGCCGCCGTGGACCGCGTGCTCATCCCCTATGGCGGGCGCGGCGCGTATGGCCGCGAGTCGCATCCCTCGCACACGCGCGTGCGCGACGAGATCAACGTGCTTCAGGGCCTTTCGGTTGGCTTCCCCCTCGTGTTTCTCAGCGTGGCTGCGTTCATGACGAATTCCGTGATGAGCCGGCAGATCACCCTGCAGCGCGAGCAGATCGCGATCCTGAAGGCCTTTGGTTTTTCCAACCGCGAGATCGGCGGGCATTATTTGAAATTTGCCCTCGTGATCGTCGTCGCGGGCACGCTGCTCGGCACGCTCGGCGGCATCGCGCTCGGGCACCGGCTGGTCGTGATGTATCATTTGTTTTTCCGTTTCCCATCGCTGGAGTTTCAGCTCGCGACCTCCGTGATGATCGCCGCCGTGTTCGTGAGCATCCTCGCCGCCGTCGTCGGCGTGGCGGGTGCGGTGCGGGCCGCCGTGCGGCTGCCGCCCGCCGAGGCGATGCGCCCCGAGCCGCCGTCGGATTATCGGCCGGCGTTGTTCGAGCGGCTCGGATTCGGGCGCGCGTTCACCGCCACGTTTCGCATGGCGCTGCGCAACATCGAGCGACGTCCGGCGCGCGCGATCCTCACGAGCGTCGCGCTCGCGCTCGCGACGGGAATCCTCGTCGTGCCGAGTGCGTTTCGTGACGGCATCGGCTACGTGCTCGATTACCAGTGGGACGTGATTCAGCGGCACACGGTTTTCGTTTCGCTGATCGAGCCGGGCCCGGCGCGCGCCCTCGCGGATTTTCGCGCGTTGCCCGGCGTGGTGCTGGCCGAGCCGGTGCGCGGGGCGGGCGTCGAGCTGAGAAACGGCAATCATTTCCGCCGCCTCGCGGTGCTCGGCCTGCCCGCGCGAGCGGAGTTGAATCGCGTGATCGATGCGCAGGAGCGTCAGCTCACGCTCCCGGGCGACGGCCTCGTGCTCTCCGCCAAACTGGCGCAGGTGCTCGGCGTGAAACTGGGCGACGCGCTTTCCGTGCGGGTGCTCGACGGTAAGCGCCCTGAATTCACGCTCCCCGTCGCGGCGCTCTCGGAGGATTTCGCGGGCACCACGGCTTACATGGAGATCAACGGCCTGAATCGCCTGCTCGGCGAAGGCGACCGCCTGAGCGGCGCCTATCTGAGCGTGGCGGCGGGCGAGTGGGAAAATTTTCTCCGCGCGATGAAGGCCTCGCCCCGCGCCGCCAGCGTCGTCGTGAAAAACCGCATTCGCGAAGGTTTCCGCACGACCACCGCCGAGAGCATCGGATTGATTCAAAAAATCTACATGACGTTCGCGACCGTCGTTGCCTTCGGCATCGTCTACAACAGCGCGCGCATCTCGCTCAGCGAGCGGCAGCGCGAACTGGCGACGTTGCGCGTGATCGGTTTCACCCGCGGCGAAGTGGGCGCGGTGCTCGTGGGCGAGCTCGTGTTGCTCACATTGCTTGCGCTGCCGGTGGGGTTGCTCCTCGGCGCGGGTTTTGCGCGTGCGATCATCGGGACCGTGAACACGGAGTTTGTCCGCCTGCCGCTGATTCTTACGCCGGCGAATTTCGCGCTCGCGGTGCTGGTGGTGGCGGTGGCCTCGCTCGTCTCGGCGTGGCTCGCGTGCCGCCGGCTCAATCAACTGGATCTCGTGGGCGTGTTGAAGGCCCGCGACTAAAATTTACCGATGAACGCTCCCCTGCCCTCGCCCGCCGCTCCCCACGGTCAGAACAAAAACGGTGCCAACGCGCGCCGCTGGACGCGCCGTCTGCCGTGGCTTGGCGGGGCGTTGCTGGCCGCCCTCATCGTCGTGGGCCTGTGGCCGAAGCCGCTGCCGGTCGAAGTTGCGGTGATTGCGCGTGGCGATCTCGCCGTGACCGTGAACGAGGAAGGCATGACGCGCGTGAAAAACCGCTACGTCATCACGAGTCCCGTCGCTGGCCAACTCCGGCGCGTGGCTTGGAAAGCCGGTGCGGTCGTCGAGGCCGGCAGGACGGGGGTCGCCGTGCTGGAGTCCGGCGGTGCGGACTTACTCGATACGCGGAGCCTGGCTCAGGCCGAGGCGCGCGTGCGCGCCGCCGAAGCCGCGCGCGAACAAGCCGCCGCGCAGCGCGCCCGCGCTGCGGCCAACGCGAAAATGCAGCGCGACGATTTCGCACGGCAGCAAACACTCTTCAAGACCGGCACGCTCTCGCGGCAGGAGTTCGACGTCGCCGAAATGCGGGCCACCACCACGGCGCAGGATGAGCGCGCGGCGGAGTTTGCCGCGCAGATCGCGGACTTTGAACTCGTGCAAGCTCGGGCGGTTTTGTTGCGCGGGCAACCTGCGGCAACGGCGGATCGCGGTGAACCGCTGGTCATCACTTCGCCGGTGAGCGGGCGGGTGTTGCGGGTGTTTCAGGAGAGCGAGCGGCTGGTGCCCGCGGGATTTGCGCTGCTTGAAGTGGGCGATCCGACGGACCTCGAGGCGCGCATCGAAGTGCTTTCGCGCGACGGCGTCGCCATCCAGCCCGGCGCGCGGGTCATGCTTGAGCAGTGGGGCGGTCCGGTGCCGCTGGCGGCGCGCGTGCGGCTGGTTGAGCCGTCGGCGTTCACGAAAATCTCGGCGCTCGGAGTCGAGGAGCAGCGAGTTTACGTGATCGTCGATTTCGTGGACCCGTTGGAAAAACGCGCGACGCTCGGGGACAATTACCGCGTGGAGGCGCGCATCGTGACATGGGAGGGGCGCGGCGTGCTGCGCGCGCCGGCGGGGGCGTTGTTTCAACGCGCGGGCGGCTGGCAGACGTTCGTGTTGGAAGGAGGCCGGGTGAAATCGCGCGCGGTCAAGGTGGGACGCAGCACCGGACTCGAAACCGAAATTCTGGACGGTTTGCACGAAGGCGACCGCGTGGTGGTTTATCCCGGAGACAAAGTCGCCGACGGCAGCCGCGTGCGGCCGATCATCGTTTCGGAGAAGTAAAGTAAAGCGAGCGATTTTTGTAACGCAGCCGCTGGGTGCAGCGGGGGAAAAGGTTTTCGTTTTGCATTCGCTGCGCGAGCACCTTGCCTGAGCGGGAATGTCCCGCCACAGCGATACCATTGCCGCGCTCGCCACACCGGTCGGCACGGCCGCGATCGCGTTGCTGCGCGTCAGCGGATCAGATTCGGTGCCGCTCACGCTCGAGATTTTTGGCGGGAGTCCCCTGCCCCGCTCGGCGCGGCATGCCGACTATCGGGATCGAGGCGGGGCGCTCCTGGATGATGTGCTGTTCACCTTTTTCAAAGGGCCTGGTTCCTACACCGGCGAGGATTCGCTGGAAATTTCGTGTCACGGGAATCCGTTTATCGCGCAAAAAATCCTGGAGGATTTGTTCGCGCGGGGCTGCCGGGCGGCGGAGCCGGGGGAATTCACGCAGCGGGCATTTCTCAACGGCCGCATGGACCTCAGCCAAGCGGAGGCCGTGATGGATTTGATCCACGCGCGGAGCGAACGCGCGCTCGCCGCGGCCAATCAGCAGTTGCGCGGCGCACTCGGCCGCCGGCTCGCCGGCCTCACGGACGGCCTGCTCGATGTGCTGGCCCGCGTGGAGGCCTACATTGATTTCCCCGACGAAGATTTGCCCCCGGAGGACCGTGCGCTGGTGGCGGGACAGTTCGCGTGGATTTTGCGCGAGACTGACCGGCTGCTCGCGACCAGCCACTATGGCGAACTGCTGCGGGACGGTATCAAGACCGTGATACTGGGGGCGCCCAACGCCGGGAAGAGCAGCCTGCTCAACCGCCTCGTCGGCCACGAGCGCGCGCTGGTGAGTCCGGAGCCAGGCACCACGAGGGATTTTATCGAGGAGCGCATTTTGCTCGGGCCGCACGGCCTGCGACTGATCGACACGGCGGGGCTCAACCCCTCCCCTGCCCCACTCGAAAAACTGGGTATCGAGAAAACCCTGGAACGCGCCGAGGAGGCCGATCTCTTCCTGTTGGTGCTCGACGCCACGCAACCGACGCCGGCCTTGCCTTCAAGTTTGTCCGAACGTATCAGAGGTAGCCCCACGGTAGTGGTTTTCAACAAAAGTGATCTTGTGGCTGGTGCGCTTGGAGCGACTCCGCTGGCCGGCTTGCCAGCGGTCAAGGTATCGGCGTTGACGGGAGCGGGCATGGATGAATTGGCCGCGACGATCATCGGGCTGGCCGATACGTTCCGGCAGGATTTCGGCGATGAGAGTGTGGCGATCAATGCCCGCCACGCTGATGCGCTTGGCCGGGCCCGCGAAGGATTGCGCGCGGCTTTGGCCAAGCTCAACGACAACGGGCCGGTTGAACTACTCGCCAGTGACCTGAGAGTAACGCTCAACGCCATGGGAGAAATTTCCGGGAAAATCGACAATGAGCGCATGCTGGATCGACTGTTCGCGGCGTTCTGCATCGGCAAATAGTGCCCCTTGCCTTGTGTCCCAGCTCCGGGTAGGTTGAGAGCTTAAGACTTATTTAAGTATATGATTTATAATGACATAAAATTTGATGTGATCGTGTGTGGGGCCGGTCATGCCGGAGTCGAATCTGCCTTGGCTGCTTCGCGCATGGGCGCGTCCACCCTCCTCCTCACTGGGAACATCGATACGATCGCACAGATGAGTTGTAACCCTGCAATCGGCGGTCAGGCGAAGGGTCAGATGGTCCGGGAGATTGATGCCTTGGGCGGAGAAATGGCGATCAATGCGGATGTGACGGGCATCCAATTTCGCCTGCTCAACGCGTCCAAGGGCCCGGCGGTGCAGTCTCCCCGCGCCCAGTGTGACAAAAAAGCGTATCAGTTCCGTCTGAAGCACACGCTGGAGCTGCAAAATAACCTGCAGATTTTTCAGGCTACTGTGACTGGTCTTATTTTTGAACAAGGCCGCGTGGTGGGTTGCCGAACCAACCTAGATATCAACTTCCATGGGAAAACGGTGGTCGTGACTACAGGGACGTTTCTGCGAGGCCTGATGCACATTGGCCAAAACAAGAACGAAGGCGGACGCCTCGGTGACTTCAGTGCTAAAACGCTTTCGGCCAGTTTTCTTGAAGCGGGTATCGAGTTGAGGCGGCTTAAGACGGGCACTCCGCCGCGTTTGCTTGGTCGCACCATTGATTTCAGGGTGATGCAGGAACAGAAGAGCGACATCAACCCGACGCTCTTTGCTTTTCACGATACCCGGAGCAAGGCGGATTTGTTCCACGTGGAACAGACCGGCGAACGTCGGATCGGCTGGCGGCCAGGGTGTGAGCAAGTTTCATGTTGGATGACCTATACCACGCCTAAATCGGCTCAAATCGTGCGGGAGAACCTGCATAAGTCGGCGATGTATAGCGGAGAGATCGAAGGCGTGGGGCCAAGGTATTGTCCGAGCATTGAGGATAAATTCGTGCGCTTCGCGGATAAACCGCGTCATCTGCTCTTCCTCGAACCGGAAGGTCTAACAACCAACGAATTTTATGTGAATGGTTTGTCAACAAGTCTGCCTTTCGATGTGCAGCTCGACTTGGTGCATAGCATTCCCGGACTGGAGAAAGCTCAGCTTATGCGTCCAGCCTATGCCGTGGAGTATGATTTTGCGCCACCGACGCAGCTCTATGCGTCGTTGGAATCAAAGAAAGTCGAGGGCCTCTTTTTCGCGGGCCAGATCAACGGCACTTCGGGTTATGAAGAGGCGGCCGCCCAAGGTTTGATCGCGGGTGTGAACGCTGTGAACAAGGGCAGGGGAGGCCCGCCGCTAGTCATTGCCCGCCATGAAGCCTATATCGGCGTGCTGATCGATGACCTGGTAACCAAGGGAACGAATGAACCCTATCGAATGTTTACCAGTCGTGCCGAGCATCGGCTGCTCTTTAACCATGGCAGTGCAGAGTTGCGTTTAGTGCATCATGCTTCAAGCCAGGGACTCATTAGCGACGAACGCGCCAAAAAAATCGCTGCGAAACAAGCCAGTATCGCCCATTGGCAAAACCATCTGGAAGGTAGTCGCGGACAAGGGGGAACGTGGGGCGATCTGATCCGTAGACGGGAGGTGGGTAGTGAGGTCGCCCTGCCGGCCGAATTTGCCAAGGAAACGCCTGAAGTGCGTCTAGAAGTGATGTATCGTGTTTTATATCAAGGATATTTAGAGCGGGAGATGCGTCATGTTGAAAAGCTAAGTCACGCGGAAAAAATTCGTATCCCTGCCGGCCTTGATTTCATGGCGGTACGGGGCTTGAGACGGGAAAGCGCTTTGAAACTTGCTGAGGCAAAACCATTTACACTAGGCCAAGCCAGTCGAATCAGTGGCGTTAACCCCGCGGACATCAGCATCTTAATGGTGCGCATCGCAGCGGGCGGGGCAGGGGAGAACGATCTGGGCGAAGCGGACTAAAGCTCGACGTCACTGGAGTAAATTCACCGATTTATCCTCATCCCTTCTCCCGGCCCGCTTTTGCTCAGCCATGGAAAATCTCCGTCGCACTACCGAACATTTGGCTCGTGTCGCTCAACGTCAGGCGAGCCTGCGCGATTTCAGCGGGGAGACCTTTGCCAGCGGCCCACCCATCATTTTGGAAATCGGCAGCGGCCATGGGCATTTTCTCACGGCTTACGCAGGCACTTTTCCGACCAGTATTTGCATTGGACTGGATATCATCTCCGAAAGAATTCAGCGGGCCATGCGGAAACGAAATCGGGCCAAGCTCGCAAACCTCCATTTTGTTCACGCCAACGCGGAGGATTTTTTGGCCACGTTGCCACTACAGACTCGATTGGCTGATATTTTTATCCTTTTCCCGGACCCTTGGCCAAAGCGGAGGCATCATAAAAACCGGATCATGCAAACCGGTTTCTTGAATCGGCTAGCGGTCTTCTGCACTCCCGAAACCCTGCTCCATTTCCGCACGGATGACAGTGTCTATTTTCAAACGACGGAAGCGTTATTGCAGGCGCATCCGCGTTGGCAAATCGTCGACGAGCCTTGGAAGTTCGAGCACGAGACCGTGTTTCAGCGGCGCGCCCCGGTGTATCAATCCCTGCTGGCCCGGCTAAATCCTCTCCCCGATTTCAGCCCATAAGCGAGGAAAGGCAATTTGGCAGCTCGGGCTAATTTCCCTCGCACGCTGTTGTGGGGATATTTTCAGGGGTTGACGGAGCGAAGCGCGTTTGCCTACTTGGACCCTTTCAAAATCTACCACGCCTCTCGATTGCTCCATGTCCCGGGTCACTAAACTCGCATTTCTCTCATTATCTCTCACCGGAGCGATCCCGGCGTTTGCTGGAGAGGAGCATGGGATGTCGCAGGCGGCAGAAGCACTTTGTTATCTCGGGCCGTTGCCGGTGACGAACAGCATGGTCACGAGTTGGGTCGTGGCCGCAGTGCTTATTCTAGTCATTCGTTTTGTGGTTAAAACGCCGCAGCTCGTCCCGACTCGGGGCCAAGCGGTGGTTGAAAGTTTGGTGGACGGTATTTTGAATCTGACGGCGCCGATCGTCGGAAAAAAGGTGGCCAAGCACACCTTCCCTCTGCTTGTCGCTCTCTTCACCTTTATTCTCATCCAAAATTGGAGCGGTCTTTTTCCCGGTGTTGGCACTGTTTACATGCGTGATCACGCCACGGGTGGATGGATGGAGTTCATCCGGCCGGGTAACGCTGATATGAATGGCACCATCGCGCTTGCGGTGGTTTCCATTGGTGCGTGGTTCTATTTTATCATGCGCTACGCCGGTCCGAGCGCGGTTTTGAAGGATATTTTCGGCAACAAGGCCGACAAAAACGAAATCCCCGCCTTTATTTACTATCCCCTTTTCGTGGTCTTTTTTGCCGTCGGGCTCATCGAGATAATCTCGATGGCCTTCCGTCCGATTTCACTTTCCTTTCGTCTCTTTGGAAATGTTTTTGGCGGTGAAAACCTCCTTCATGCCATGTCTGGCATTCAGAAGTGGGGTTTGCCGATCCCGTTCTATTTCTTGGAGCTTCTTATCGGCTTCGTGCAGGCGCTGGTTTTCACGCTGCTCGTCAGCGTTTACATCGGCCTGATCTGTAATCACGGCGACGACCATCAAGAAGACGCGGGTCACGGTAAAGAAGGCCGTAAGGAACCCGCCCATTGATTTAAGTAAAACCCTTTCCCGGCGGGACCGTGCCAAGCGTGCGGACGACGGAAATCCAACCAACCAAAATACACATCACCATGATCCAAGTAATCGCAGAAGCCGGCATCACCGGTAGCATTCAAGGCGCATTCGGCTGTCTCGCCGCGGCCATCGGCGTCGGTCTCGTCGGCGCGAAGGCTGTGGAGAGCGTCGGTCGCAATCCTGGCGCTTCGGGCAAAATCCTTGTCCAGTCCATCATCGGCATGGCTCTTGCCGAAGCCGTCGCGTTCTACGCGTTGTTCCTCGGCAAGTAATCCCCGTTCATATCTCCGCGTCGGCGCTTGTCGCCGGCGCGGCCTCTTTCCCGTCCACTGACATGCTCTCCACCATACTCGTTCTCGCTGAAGCTACCGGCCACGCGGCTGCTGCTCCCGACGGTATCACCAAGATCACGCAGGATTTCGGCATCAGCGTGCCGTTGGTTCTGGCCCAAGTCCTGAGCTTCTCCGTCGTGGCCTTTGTGCTCTGGAAGTTCGCTTTCAAGCCCGTCCTCGCCACCCTCGACGAACGTCAGCAAAAAATCTCAGCCGGTCTCAATTTTGCGACCGAAATGAAAGCGCAGTTGGAAGCCACCCAGCAGCAAAACGTCGCCGCGTTGAAAGAAGCCCAGCTGAAGGCTCAAGCCATCGTCACCGAGACGCAGAAGACCGCCAAGGAGTTTGCCGACAAGCAGCAAAAGGAAGCCATCGAGAAAGCTGCCGCCCTCCTCGCCAAGGCCCATGAAGCCATCGAGCTCGAAAAGAAAAAAATGCTCGCCGAGGCCCGCACCGAGATCGCCCGCCTGGTCGTCGCCACGACCGAGCGCGTGCTCGCCAAAAAGCTCACCGACGCCGACCGCTCCGCCTACAACGAGTCCGCCACTCGTGAACTCACCGGCGTTTAAGCCTAACTTTTCCCTTCGCCCGCGCTCCGCATGGCCGCTCCCGCCAAACAAGCCCAGCTCCTCGCCCGCCAGCTTTTCAAGCTGAGCGTCGTCGATGGCACCGTGTCCGCCGACCGCGTCGCCGGCGTGCTCGCCTACGTCGAGAAACACGCCTCGGCCCAGTCGCTCTTGGTGCTCAAAGCCTATCGTCGCCTCGTCGCCACCGAACTCGCCAAAAGCGAAGCCCGGGTCGAGCACGCCGGCGCGATCTCCTCGTCCGCGCTTGCCGCCATCGCGGCGACCATGACGAAAACCTACCGCCGCCCCGTCACTGCGGTCGCCCGCGCCAACCCCGCGCTCCTCGCCGGAGTGCGCGTGCATGTCGGCGACGATGTTTACGAATCCTCTGTCTCTGGCCAACTCGCCGCTTTGGCCGCCTCTGTTTAATAAACCCTGTTTCGCCTCCAACCCTTCACGAACTTTCCCGAGATGAGCACCGTCCTCGACCAAATCGAACAACAGATCGCCAAGCTCTCGACCAAAGCGGTCAAGAAAAACACCGGCAACATCCGCACTCTCGCCGACGGCGTCGCCAAAATCGACGGCCTCTCCGACGTGATGTATAACGAGATGGTCGCGTTCCCCGGCGGCGCCATCGGCATCGCGCTCAACCTCGAGGAAAGCGAAGTCGGCTGCGTCATCCTCGGCGATATTTCCAAGCTCAAGGAAGGCGACGAAGTCACCACCACCGGCAAGCTCCTCTCTGTCCCCGTTGGCAAAGCCCTCCTCGGCCGCGCGGTCGACGCCCTCGGCAATCCCGTGGACGGCAAAGGCCCGATCGACGCGAAAGAATTTTATCCCGTCGAGCGCATCGCCCCCGGCATCATCGTCCGCAAATCCGTTTCGCAGCCGCTCTTCACCGGCATCATGGCGATCGATTCCATGATCCCCATCGGTCGCGGCCAGCGCGAACTCATCATCGGCGACCGTGGCACCGGCAAGACGACCATCGCGATCGATACGATTATCAATCAGGCGAAGATCAACAAGGTCGGCCTCGCCAGCGGCGATCCGAAGTTCCGTCCGGTCTATTCCATCTACGTCGCCATCGGTCAGAAAAATTCCAACATCGTCCGCACTATCGCCGCCCTCGAGGCTGCCGGTGCGCTTGAGTTCACCATTCTCGTCTGCGCCTCCGCCGCCGATAATCCCGCCAACCAATACCTCGCGCCTTACTCCGGCGCCGCGATGGGCGAATGGTTCATGGAAAACGGCCAGGATGCGCTCATCGTTTACGACGATCTCTCGAAACACGCCGTCGCCTACCGCCAAATCTCACTCATCCTGAAACGCCCCTCGGGCCGCGAAGCTTATCCGGGCGACGTGTTCTATCTCCACAGCCGCCTCCTCGAACGCTCGGCCCGCCTTGACGGCAAGGGTTCGCTCACCGCACTCCCGATTATCGAGACGCTCGCCGGCGACGTGTCGGCCTACATTCCAACAAACGTCATCTCGATCACGGACGGCCAGATCTTCCTCGAGACCGATCTCTTCAACCAAGGCATTCGCCCCGCCGTGTCCGTCGGTCTCTCCGTTTCGCGCGTCGGTTCCGCCGCGCAGATCAAGGCCACAAAGCAGGTTGGCGGCAAACTCAAGGGTGAGCTCGCCCAGTTCCGCGAACTCGCCGCCTTCGCGCAGTTCGGCTCCGACCTCGACGCGAAAACCAAATCCCAACTCGAGCGCGGTGCCCGCATCGTCGAGCTTTTCAAACAGCCCGCCTTCAGCCCGCTGCCCATCGAACTCCAAGTCTCGATTCTCTTCGCGATGCAGAAGGGTTTCTTCGACCCCATCGACGCGAAGAAAGTTGTCCCCGCCGCCGCTGCGATGAAGGACTTCTTCACCACGCGCAAAGACGCCCTCCTCACCGAAATTCGCACCAAGGCCGCCCTCGACAAAGACATCGAGGCGAAACTCCAAGCCGCGTGCGACGAGTGGAAATCGGGCTACACCGGCTGATCATGAATGATGTGAAATGGCTGATGGTTGATGGTTCAAGTCATCACCGGACAGCCTCCTCCACCATCAATCATCATCCATCAAACATCTGACATTAGCCCCTCATGGCTTCCACCCGCGACATCCGCCGCCGCATCAAGTCAGTTAAAAACACCCGCCAAATCACGCGGGCGATGGAGCTCGTCGCCGCGTCGAAGATGAAGAAGGCGCAGGCCCTTGCGCTCGCGAGTCGGCCCTACGCCAACCTCATGGCCGACATGCTCGCCGCCCTCGCATCGCGCGTGGACGAGACCGATCATCCGTTTCTCGTGCAGCGCGAGGTGAAGACCCGCGGCATTCTGCTCGTCACGACCGACAAGGGCCTCTGCGGCCCGCTCAACGCCAATCTTTTCAAGCTCGTCACCGAGATCAAAACCCCGGCGAAGTTCTACGTTTTCGGCCGCAAGGGCGCGCAGTTTCTCGCCCGCACGAAGCGCGACATGGTTGCGGATTTCCCCATCGCCGACCGCGTCAGCTTCTCCGAGGTGAAGGCAGCCACCGAGTTCATGGTGCAGCAGTTTCTCGAAGGCGTCATCAACACCATCGAGGTCATTTACCCGCGCTACAAAAACACGCTGGTTCAGGAGTCCATCGTTCGCCCCGTGCTCCCGTTGCACAACCTCAAGGAATTCGTCGCCAACGTTCAGGCCGATACCGGCACCGTGCGCGTGCCGCATGCCGATGAGCGCGAAATTCTCTTCGAGCCCAGCGCCGCCGAGGTGCTGAACGCGCTGATGCCGTTCTACGTCAACCGCCAAGTCTACAATTTCGTTCTCTCCGCGAAAGCCTCCGAGCACAGCGCCCGCATGGTCGCGATGAAGACCGCGAAGGATAACGCCACGAAGCTCCTCGGCGAGCTCACCCTCGAATACAACAAGGCCCGCCAGTCCGCCATCACCCAGGAAATTCTGGAGATCGCCGCGGCGCAGTTTGCGGGCGGCTAATTTTTTCAACGACAACCCCTCCACCATTTCGTCCATGAGCAACACCGGCAAAATCGTCCAAGTCATCGGCCCCGTCGTTGACGTCCAGTTCGCGGAAAATTCCATCCCGCCCATCTATCAGGCGCTCACGATCACGTTCGCCGTCGGCGACCGGCAGGAGCATCTTACGCTCGAGGTGCAGCAGCATCTCGGTGGCGGGCTGGCGCGCACGATCGCGATGTCATCCTCCGAGGGCCTGAAGCGTGGTATGGAAGTGCTCGATACCGGCGCTCCGATTTCCGTGCCCGTCGGCGAGGGCGTGCTCGGCCGCATCTTCGACGTCACCGGCAACGCCGTGGACGGCCGCGGTCCCGTGCCGCATACGAAACGCTACCCGATTCACCGCGCCGCTCCGGCGCTCGTCGATCAGGACACGAAGGCCGACATCCTCGAGACCGGCATCAAGGTCATCGATCTCATCGCCCCCTTCACCAAGGGCGGCAAAGTCGGCGCCTTCGGTGGCGCGGGCGTCGGCAAGACCGTCGTCATCATGGAACTGATTAACAACATCGCCAAGGCCCACGGGGGTTACTCCGTGTTCGCCGGGGTGGGGGAGCGTTCCCGCGAAGGCAACGATCTCTACCACGAAATGTCCGAGGCCGGCGTCATCGACCAAAAGGATCTCAGCAAATCGAAAGTCGCGCTCGTCTACGGCCAGATGAACGAGCCGCCAGGCGCCCGTATGCGCGTCGCGCTCTCTGCGCTCGCGATGACGGAATATTTCCGCGACGAGAAAAATCAGGA
>JANYBX010000314.1 GCA_025360615.1 Opitutia bacterium | reverse complement strand
AGAGCACGTTGCCATCGTTGTGGGAGCGGTTCCAGATGGCGACCTGTTCGTTCCAGCAAAGCCCGCAGCGCACGCCTTTGACGCGGTTGGCGACGATGGCTTCGCCGTTGCCGGAGCCGCCGAGCACGATACCGCGCTGGTATTCGCCGCGGGCGACGGCTTCGGCGACGGGGCGGATAAAATCGGGGTAGTCGCAGCTCGCCTCGGAGTAGGTGCCGAGGTCGCGCACGGTATGACCCTCGGCGAGGAGCATGGTTTTGATGGCTTCCTTGTAGGCGAAGCCGGCGTGGTCGGAGCCGATGGCGATGGAGAAGGTCGAGGACATGGTGGGAGTGGAAACGGGGCGCGGGGCGGGGGGAAACTTTGACGGGTTGCGCGGGTCGTTATTTGACCCACACTCCATCTCAGCAAACAAAATTACCCCCATGAAAACATCCCTTGTTATCCTCGCCGGCGCGGTGCTGTTGACCGCGGTTGGTTGCTCGACGCCGGATTCGCGCGTCTCGAAAAATTCGGCGTTGGTGGCGAGTTGGCCGGCGGAGGTGCAGGCCAAGGTGCGCGCGGGCGAGGTAGCGGTGGGCTTCACGACCGACCAGGTGCGAGTGGCGCTGGGCGATCCGGATCGCACGCTGGCGCGGACGGAGGCGCAGGGCGCGCGCGAGGTGTGGGTGTATTTCGACAAGGGGCCGAAGTTTAGCATCGGCGTCGGCGTGGGCGGCGGTGGCGGGGGAACAAGCGTCGGCGGCGGGGTGGGGATGAGTTCCGGGGACAGGGGCGATCCCGAATTGATGCGCGTGATTTTCGAGGGCGGGCGCGTGAGCGCGATCGAGCAGGTGAAGAAGAAATAGCGGCTGGCTGAGAGCCGCCGAGTTGCGAACTGGAGTTTTCCCCTATCGTTTGCCTCCATGAAAACGTGGAAATTGATTTCGGTGCTTTTCGCCGTCGCGAGTCTAGCCGGGCTGGCGGGTTGTTCGACCCCTGAGGCACGCATCCAAAAAAATCCGGAGATTTTTTCGCGCCTCGATCCGAGCCAGCAGGAACTGATTAAGAAGGGGCAGGTGGGCGTGGGCTTCGACCAGGAAATGGTAAAGCTGGCGCTGGGCGAGGCGGACCGCGTGCGGAGTCGCACCGATGCGACGGGCACGAGCGAGGTGTGGAGCTACGTGACCTACGATGGGCCGGATGGATTCCCGCTGTATCGCGGTTGGTATCACCGCTACTATGGCTGGGGCGATCCGCTGTATCCGTATTATCTGAACATCTCAGCGCGGCGGGAGCGGGAACACCTGCGGGTGGTGTTCGATGTGAGCGGCAAGGTCGCGAGTATCGAGCAGGAGAAGGGAGGGCGTTGGTAGCGGCGGTGCCAAGGGTTGGGCGGGTCGAAGACCCCGGCCGACTTCAGGCGGGGGCCATGCGGGCGGTGGTTTCGCGGACGCGGACGTCGACCTTGAGTGAGCGCGTGGGCGCGCCGCGGTAGGTGCCGTTAATGGGGCGGATGTCGGCGTAGTCGCGGCCGGTGGCGATCTTCACGTAGCGGTCATCGGCGACGCGGTCGTGCGTGGGATCGAAGGCGGCCCAGCCGTGGCCGGGAATGTAGGCCTCGATCCAGGCGTGCGAGGCTTCGATTTCGCGGGGGCGGCGGGTGGTGTTGAAAAAATATCCGCTGACGTAGCGCGCGGGGATGCCGAGGCTGCGGCAGAGGCCGAGGTGGACGTGGGCGAAATCCTGGCAGACGCCCATGCGGAGTTTGAGCGCATCGTTCGCACGGGTGCTGACGCCGGTGGTTTTCGGCTTGTAGGCGAAGGTGCGGTAGATGTGGCGGCCGAGGCGGCGGACATCGCCCCAGATGTCGCCGCGGCCGTCGGCGAGGGCGTCTTGCGCTTCGCGCCAGAGTTCCACTTCGAGCGGGACGTAGGGCGAGCTGGTATAGAATTCGGCGAGCATCTCGCGCTCGGAAGAGCGTTCGAGATCGGTGCTGGCGACGGATGGCACCGGCGGCCGGTCGGGCATGGGGACGGTGTCGACAAACGACTGGGCTTCGACGGTGAGCTTGGTGTGGGCGTCGGTAATATCGAAGTAGTGAATGGTGTTGCCGAAGAAATCGGAGTATTCCTGCGGCGTGGCGACGGGATCGAGGCGGAGTTCGAAGGAGCGGCAGGTTTGCGTGGCGTCGTCCACGGGACGGAGGCGGACTTCGTTAAAGCTATCGTGCGCTTTGCCGGCGTAATTGAAGGTGGTGCGGTGAAGGATGCGAAGATGCATGGCGGCCGGTGGGCGGGCGAAGCGGAAGAGCGTTGGCGCGGGGTGACCGGTCGCAAATAAATTTGCTCCGGCGGAACGGGGGCGCGCGGAAGATTCTACTGCTGCTGCTGTTGCTGCTGTTGTTCCTCGGCCGAGGATTCGGCGGGGTAGAACATGGTGGTCTGCACGACTTCATCGCCGATGGCATCGAGGAGGATTTGGATCTCCTCGAGGAATTCGTGCATGCCTTGTTTCAATACGTCGGTGATGGTGAGCGATTGGAGGTCGGCGACGAGTCGGCGGGCGGAGCGCGCGGCATCGGAACGGGGGCGGGCACCGGTTTCGCCGAGAATGCGGCAGAGAAAGGTGTCTACTTGGCTGACGCAGTAGTGGAGGGAGCGGGGAAAGGAGTCGGAGAAGATGAGAAATTCGGCGGCTTTCCACGGGAGAATTTCGCGCACGTAGTAGCGGCGGTAGGCTTCGAGGGCGCTGGCGGAGCGGAGGACGGCCTGCCACTGGGCGGTGTCGACCGCGCCACCGACGTCGGCGGCGCTCGGGAGGAGGATGTGATATTTCACATCGAGGATGCGGGTGGTCTTGTCGGCGCGCTCGATGAATTTGCCGAACTGGATGAACTCCCAGCCTTCGTTGCGGGAGTAGGTGGAGTCGGTGAGGCCTTGGAAGAGATGGGAGGCTTTTTTAATCTGCTGAAAAAATTCGTTGGGGCCGGCGGCCCAGACGTCGGCGGTGCTGCTGGATTTCAGGAAGAGGTGGAGTTCATTGAGGGTCTCCCACATTTCGAGGGAGATCTGGTCGCGGATCATGCGGGCGTTTTCGCGGGCGGAGAAAACGCAGTTGAGGATGGAGCCGGGGTTGCGGAGATCGAAGGCGAGGAAATCGGTGACGGTGCGGCTGGTGGCGTTTTCCTGGTGGATTTTTTCGAAGAGTTCCTCGTCGCCAGAACTGAGAATGAGGGAGTCCCAGTGCTCGCGGAGCTTGGTGTCGTCGAGGCCCTGAAAATCCAGGAGGAACTGGAGGTTGACCTCAAGGAGGCGGGCGGTGTTTTCCGCGCGCTCGATGTAGCGGCTCATCCAGTAGAGGGAGTGCGCGACGCGGGAGAGCATCACGGAGGACTGCTGGCGGAAGGCGGGAGTTTTGGCGGCGGGAGGCACGGACGGCGGAATTTTTTGATTTTGGATAAGGAACTGTCGCTGCGCTCGGTAATTCGATTTTCGATTTTGGATGGGGCGGGATTACTCGTCGCCTTGGAGGACCCAGGTGTCCTTGGAGCCGCCGCCTTGGGAGGAGTTGACGACGAGGGAGCCTTTGCGGAGGGCGACGCGGGTGAGGCCGCCGGGAGTGACGGTGATTTTTTCGCCGTAAAGGATGTAGGGACGGAGGTCGATGTGGCGGCCTTCGAGCCGGCCGTCGCACCAGGTCGGGGAGCGGGAGAGGGCGATGGGATCCTGCGCGATGAAATTGCGCGGGTTGGCGGCGACTTGGGTGCGGAAACTTTCGCACTCGGCCTTGGTGGAGGCGGGGCCGATCAACATGCCGTAACCGCCGGCCTCGTTGGCGGATTTCACGACGAGCTTGGAAATATTTTCCAGAATGTATTTTCGGTCGAGGGGCTCGGAGGCGAGGTAGGTGTTGACGTTGGCAAGGAGGGGTTCTTCGCCGAGGTAGTATTTGATGATCTTGGGGACGTAGGCGTAGATGACCTTGTCGTCGGCCACGCCAGTGCCGATGGAGTTGGCGAGGGCGACGTGGCCGGCGCGGTAGGCACCGACGAGACCGGGGACGCCGAGCATCGAGTCGGCGCGGAAGACGGAGGGATCGAGAAAATCGTCGTCGATGCGGCGGTAGATCACGTCGACCTGCACGAGGCCGGCGGTGGTGCGCATATAAACCTTGTTGCTTTGCACGACGAGGTCGCGGCCCTCGACGATGGGGATGCCCATCTGGCGGGCGAGGAAGGTGTGCTCGAAGTAGGCGCTGTTGTAGACGCCGGGAGTGAGGAGGACGACGTTGGGCTTGTCGCTGCGATCGGGCGCGAGGTGGAGGAGGGATTTCAGGAGGGCGTCGCCATAGGTTTCGACGGGGCGCACGCCGTAGCTGCGGAAGAGCGTCGGAAACGCGCGGCGCATCGCGACGCGGTTCTCAAGCATGTAGGAGGCGCCGGAGGGGCAGCGGAGATTGTCCTCGAGGACGAGGTAGTTGCCATCGTGGTCGCGAATGAGATCGGTGCCGCAGATGTGGACGTAGATGTCGCGCGGGACGTTGAAGTTCATGAACTCGCGCCGGAAATGTTTCGCGCTGAGAATCTGGGCGGCCGGGACAATTTTATCCTTCAGGATTTTCTGCTCATGATAGAGATCGTGCAGAAACAGGTTCAGCGCGGTGATGCGCTGGACGAGGCCGGCTTCGAGGCGGGCCCATTCGCGCGAGGGAATGATGCGCGGGATGAGATCGAACGGGAAAATGCGCTCGGTGCCCTCGGAGTCGTTGTAGACGGTGAACGTCACGCCGCGGCGCAGGAACGCGAGGTCGACGGCGGCGCGGCGCTGGTTGAACTCCGACTCGGGGAGCGTGCCGAGGCGCGCGGCGAGGCGGCGGTAATGGGGGCGCACGGTTTGGCCGCCGGGCTCGAACATTTCATCGAAGAAAGCGCCGGAGTCGTAGGGAGAGCTGAGGAGCGACACAGAGGAGGGTTTTGGTTGGCTGGCGGCTACTCAGCAAGTCCTTTGCCAGCGAGGGGAACGTTGGAAGGTGCGGGAGCCGCATAGCGGGGAGGGGGGCGCAAAAAAAACCGCGCCCGGATGGGCGCGGTTGCAAAGCGGGGCGACAGGCGGGCTCAGTTCTCGCCAAACTTGAAGAGCTGGCTCACGCGCACGTTGAGGGGCTGGTCGTCATAACCAAGCGCGGCTTGGAATTTCCATTTGCTCATCGCTTCGAGGCAGAGGCGGCCGATCTCCTTGTCGGTGGCGCGTTCCACGCGCAGATCGCGGAGCTTGCCATCGCGGCCAATGGTCACGCCGATGACAACTTCGCTGACGGTCTGGCGCTGGTCGGGGGAGAGCTGCGGCTGAGTCTGGGCAAGGGGCTTCGGCGCCTGTTTGATCTCGCTGGGCTTCGCGAGGCGATCGGTGCGGAGCATCACGGCGGTGAGCTGCAACAACTGCCCTTCGACGACTTCGCCGGAGAGGGAGAGGTTGTCGTGCTCGGGCAGGCTGAAGGAATAATCCACTTTTTGCGGCGCGAGATCCTGCAGAGTGAGCGGGGTGACGCCGAGGGAGACACCGTTGCGTTTCACGGTGGCACCGGCGGGGGTGCTGGTGATTTGGACCACGCTGCCGGCAAATGCGGCCGCGGCTTTGGAGGTGGCGCGCTTGGTGACGGAGACGTTCTGGGTCTGCTCTTTCCAGCCGGCGCGCGTGAAGGTGACAACGTAATCGCCGGCGGCGACATCGTCCAACGTGGCCGGGGTGCGGCCGGTGCGCGGGGCGCCGCCGCCATTGAGCGCGGGGCGGAGGGTGTATTCCACGCCATCGGGCTGGCTGGTGACCGTGAGCGTGCCGAATGCGCGCTCTAACGGGATGACGCCGAGGTCGGTGGTCTTCGTGCCCTTGATCTCGGCGGTGAGTTCCACGGTGTCGTAGCCGGCGAGCGTGATGCGGACCTTGTGCGAGCCGGGGGCGACCTCGTTCAGCGTGAGCGGCGATTTCCGGGCCGCAGCGCCGTCGATGGAGACTTCCGCGCCGGCAGGTGCCGTGGTGACGATCAGGATACCGGGAGACTTGGCGATGCGCTCGGCCTCGAGTTCGGCGGTGAGCTGCTGGCGGGCTTGTGAGGCGCCGTCTTCACGGGCTCTGGCGACGGCGTCGGCGGCTTCTTTCTGGAGGCGGGCGGCCTCAGCCTTGGCTTTGGCTTCGAGTTCGGCGAGATTGCGAGCAGCTTCATCGCTGGCTTTTTTCGCGGCGACGGCGGCGTCGGCGTCGCGCTTGTCAGCGGCGATCTTGGCTTCCTCCTTGGCGTCATTGGAGGATTTTACCACGAAGCCACCGATGCCGGCGATCAAGACGACGGCGGCGATGCCGATGTAGAGGCCCATGCCGCCTTTTTTGGCGGGGGCTTTATCAGCGGCAGCGGCCGGATAAACCACGGGGGCCGGCCCGGGGGTGGCGGCGACGGGCTTTGGTGCCGGGGCCGGGGCCGGAACGGGCGCGGGCTTGGGCGCGGGTGCCGGCTGTGGCTTGGGGGGCGGAACGACAGGTTTTGGGGCCGGGGCCGGAGCGGGTGCGGGCTTGGGCGCGGGTGCGGGTGCGGGCTGTGGTTTAGCGGGCACGGGGGCCGGTGCTGGCGCGGGTTTCGGTGCGGGCGCAGGGGCCGGCGCGGGTTTTGCCACGGGCGCAGGAGCGGGGGCCGGCGCCGGTTTGGGCGCGGGGGCGGGAGCCGGGGCGGGCCGCGGCGGTGGAACTGGGACTGGCGCTGGCTTCGGAGGGAGAACAACAGGCTTGGGCGGAGGAGGTGGAGCGATGGGCGCAGGCGCGGGCTTGGGAGCCGGAGGGGGTGGAGGGGGCGTGGGAGCGGGAGCCGGTGCGGGTGCAGGTGCAGGAGCAGGAGCAGGAGCGAGCGGCGGAGCGAAGAAGGGGGCGGGCGTGGCGCTCGCGAGCGGGGTGATACCCACGCGGGTCCAGGCCGGATGCCACGCGGGAGTGCGATGGGCTTGGCTCGCGACGAGATGCAGGAGACCGAGGGAGGAGGGGCTCAGCGTGGGCTCGATCGTGCCATCACCGGAGAACTGGAGCTTGAGCTGCGCGGCGAGGAGGCGCATGTCGGGCGACCACGGCTGGAGGCCGGCGGCGAGTGCGGCTTCGCGAACAAACCACGCCTGTTTGCCGGTGACTCCGGTGCAGGTGAAAGTGGCGGCGCTGCTGGCGGCGGGGAGGGTGGCGCGGGCGGCTTGCAGCGCGGCGCCGACGTTGGCGGCGATCTTCGGGCCGGCGTCGGTGAAGTCGTAGGTGTCGTTGAAGAAAAGGCGGGCGGCGGCGCCGCGGAATTTCAGGCCGATGGCGGTTTGCACGCCGGTGAAAATATCATCGAGGCCGGCGGTGCAGGGCACGGCGGCTTCCACGCCGCGTGCGGTGATGAAGAAGAGTTGCGAGCGATCGACGGCGAGATCCCAGAGGACGACGGAGCCGTTGCCCGCGAGGCGAAGCGCGGTGGAGATGGCGCCGAGATGGGAGAGGGTGGAGGATTCCGCTCGGTTGGACTCGATGTGCCATTCGGCGGCGATGGCCGTAGCGGCGGTGAGGCTGTCGGCCTGCGTGAGGCCGAGGATCCATCGGGCGGACCCTTGCGGGGAAATGAGGGTGCCGTCGGCGGCGTGGCAGCAGGTGAGCTCGAGGTCGCCGATGAGGTGGTGGGGGAGGGCGGTGCCGAAATCGCGGAGCGCGGACTCGTTGCGGTGGCGCGTGGCTTCCTCGGTCGTGGCGAGGTGCCAGTAAACGGGCAGGGGGGAGAGGGCGGTGACGGCGCGAAGGCCGTGGGTCTTCCACTCGGGATCAAAGGCGGAGAGGGTTTCCTCGACGGAGGGTTTGTTATCGAGGGAGCACTCGCGAAAGAGTTCGACATTTGCACCGGAGGCCCGCGCGACGAGAAGGGTGTGCTTCGTCAGTTCGATGTAGGTGGGCTGTTCGTTTGTGGGCATGGTATGGGCGAATTAAAATCAAAAGGGAGGCAAGCTGGGGCCGAGCAGATTTTTCATGTTGGCCTGCAGCTGTCGACGGCGTTCCTCGTAGGAGCGTTCCTTGGTGGCGAAGGCGGCGGTGGCGGCTTCGAGGGCAGCGCGTTCGGCTTCGAGGGCGGCCGTGGAGGCTTCCGTGACATGCTGGAGCTGCTGGAGTTCGGTGGTCTGTTTGGCGACGCGCGCGGATTCCTCGGCGAGAGAGGCTTCCTGATCGGCGAAGGTCGCGGAGAGGCGGTCGAGTTCGGAGCGGGTGGCGGTGAGTTTGGTTTTCTCGGCGGTGTTGGCGGCGGCGGCGGCGGCGTTTTTCTTGAGGTCGGTTTCGATCTGCAGGCGCGTCTGGGCGAGGGTTTTTTGCTCGGCGGAGAATTGCTGGCGCTCGGTGGCGAGGGCGGCCTCGGCGGTGCCGAAGTCGGCTTCGCGCTGGGAAATTTTCGTGTCGCGCTGGGCGGCGGCGGTTTCGCGCTGGGCGAGGGTGTCGGTTTGTTTCTTGAACGCGGCTTCCGTGGTTTTGACCTTGGCGGCGAGGGCGGCGGTGTCGGCTTCGAGCTGGCCTTCGGCGTCGGCGGCTTGGCGGGCGGCGGTGTCGGCGGCTTTTTGGCGGACGGCGGCTTCGGCGACTTGTTTTTCCGTGGCGGCTTTGAGCTGTTCGAGCTGGCGGCGCTCTTCGGAGGTCTTGGTCTGGAGCTGGGTGAGGGCGAGTTTCTCGGACTCGAGTTCCGCGAGGACCTCGGAGGCCTTGATGGCGGCGGCCTCGCGGAGGATGAGGGCGTCGGATTGTTTTTTGAACGCGGCCTCGGTGGTTTTGACCTTGGCGGCGAGGGCGGCGGTGTCGGCTTCGAGCTGGCCTTCGGCATCGGCGGCTTGGCGGGCGGCGGTGTCGGCGGCTTTCTGGCGGACGGCGGCTTCGGCGACTTGTTTTTCCGTGGCGGCTTTGAGCTGTTCGAGCTGGCGGCGTTCCTCGGAGATCTTGGTCTGAAGTTGGGTGAGGGCGAGTTTCTCGGACTCGAGTTCGGCGAGGGCTTCGGCGGCCTTGGCGGCGGCGGCTTCGCGGAGGACGAGGGTGTCGGATTGTTTTTTGAACGCGGCCTCGGTGGTTTTGATCTTGGCGGCGAGGGCGGTGGTGTCGGCTTCGAGCTGGCCTTCGGCGTCGGCGACTTTGCGGGCGGCGGTGTCGGTGGCTTTCTGGCGGGCGGCGACTTCGGCGGTCTGTTTGTCGACGGAGGCTTTGAGCTGTTCGAGTTGGCGGCGTTCCTCGGAGGTCTTGGTCTGGAGTTGGGCGAGGGCGAGGCGTTCGGACTCGAGTTGGACGAGGGCTTCGCTGGCCTTGATGGCGGCGGCTTCGCGGAGGACGAGGGCGTCGGTTTGTTTTTTGAACGCAGCCTCGGTGGTCTTGATTTTGGCGGCGAGGGCGGCGGTATCGGCTTCGAGCTGGCCTTCGGCGTCGGCGGCTTGGCGGGCGGCGGTGTCGGCGGCTTTTTGGCGGGTGGCGACTTCGGCGGTTTGTTTTTCGACCGCGGCTTTGAGCTGCTCGATCTGGCGGCGTTCGTCGGTGAGTTTGGTCTGGAGCTGGGCGAGGGCGAGGCGTTCGACTTCGACTTCGGCGGCGGCTTCGGCGGCTTTGACGGCGGCGGCTTCGCGGAGGACGAGCTGGGCGTTGCGGTGGTCGTAGGCGGTTTCGCGCTGGGTGAGGGATTCGGACTGTTTTTTATGGGCGATCTGCTCGGCTTCGAGGGCGCCGAGGTCGGCTTCGAGGGCGGCTTTGGCTTCGGCGGCCTGACGGGTGGCCAGCTCGGCGGCTTTTTGGCGCGCGATGGAGGTGGCGGATTGTTTGTCGAGCGAGACTTTGTAGTCGTCGAGCTGGCGGCGATCACTGGCGACGTTGGTTTGGAGGCCCGTCAGTGAGAGGCGTTCGGCCTCAATCTCGGCGAGGACTTCGTCGGACTTGGCGGCGGCGGCTTCGCGGAGGGCGATGGAGTCGATTTGCTTTTTATGGGCCGCTTCGGTCTTGCGGGTGTTTTCGGCGAAGGCGGCTTGCTCGGCGGTGAGGCGGGTCTGGGTGGCGGTGGCGACGCGGGCGGCTTCGTCGGCGGCTTTTTTCAGCGCGGCGAGTTCGGTGGTCTGCTGGGCGGTGCTGGCTTTTAGTTCCTCGAGGCGGCGAGTTTCCTTGGTGGTGGTGGTCTGAAGTTGGGCGAGGGCGAGTTTCTCGGATTCGAGTTCGGCGAGGGCTTCGGCGGCCTTGGCGGCGGCGGCTTCGCGTTGGGAGAGGGACTCGGTTTGCTTTTTGAACGCGGCCTCGGTGGTTTTGATCTTGGCAGCGAGGGCGGCGGTATCGGCTTCGAGCTGGCCTTCGGCGTCGGCGGCTTGGCGGGCGGCGGTGTCGGCGGCTTTTTGGCGGGTGACGAGGTCGGCGGTCTGTTTGTCGAGCGAGGCTTTGAGCTCGTTGAGCTGGCGGCGCTCGGTGGCGGTCTGGGTCTGCTGCTGGGCGAGGGCTTTTTTTTCGGTCTCGATCTTGGCGAGAACGGCATGGGCTTCGGCGGCGGCTGCTTCGCTTTGCTCGACGGCAATCTGACGGGCGGCGAGGGCGGCTTCCTGTTCGGCGAGGGCGCTGGTCTCGGATTCGATTTTGGCGAGAGCGGAAGCGAGGCTTTTTTCGCGTTGGGCGAGTTGCTCGGCGGCGGTGGTGTGGGTGGCCTGGGCCTTGGCGAAGGTAGCGCGCTGGGCGTCGATTTCCGCGCGTTGCTGCGTGGCGAGGGTCTGGGCTTTCGTGAGCGCGGCTTGCGCGGTGGTGCGTTCGGCTTCGGCTTTGGCGAGGGTGGTCTCGCGGCGTTGCAGCGCGGCGAACTGTTCGGCGAGCTCGGCTTCGCGGCTCTCGGCGTTGACGGCTTCGAACTGGGCGCGAAGGGTGGCGACTTCTTCCTGCGCGGCGACGAGGGCTTGGTTGTCGGCGGCGAGTTGGGCGTTGGAGGCGGCGAGCTGGGCTTCGCGGGCGGCGAGTTTGGTGGCGGCCTCGGCTTGGGCTTTGACGGTTTTGGCGAGGTTCGCCTGCTCGGTGGCGAACGCGGCGCGCTGGGTGGCGAGTTGTTTCTGCGCCTGAACGACGGCGACCTGCGCGACTTCGGCTTCGGCGATGGCGGCTTCGCGCGCCTCGAGTTCGGCGGTTTGTTTCACGAGTGCGGCCTTGGCGTCGGCTTGCGCGTGAGTGGCGTTGGCCGTGAGCTGGGCTTCGGTGTCGGCGAGTTCGCGTTCGCGTTGAGCGAGCTGGGCGGAGACTTGGTCGGCTTCGGCGACTTTGAGGCGGAGGCCTTCGGCTTCGGCGGCGTGGTAATCGCGTTCGGAGCGGAGGGTGGCAATGAGGGCTTGGTCTTGCCCTGAAGCAGCGGTGGTTTTGGAGGAGGAGGGAGCGGTGGCCTTGGAGGAGGAGGGAGCGGGCGCGGCACCGGGTTCCTGGCTCAGGTAGGCGGCGGCTTCGAACCAGCGCGCGGAGGTGAAAAGCGATGCGCTGCCGGCGAGACGATCACGGAGCAATTCGTTGGCGCGATCATAGAGTGCCTTGACGTCGAGGGGCGGGTGAAAAACATCACTGACGCCGCTGCGAATGGCCTTGATGACGCGGTCGAGACCGAGCTTGGGCCCGAGCAGCAACACCGGCACGGTGGGGTGGTGCTGGCGGAATTTCTCGACGAAAGTGAACGGGTTATCCGGAGTTTCACGCGCATCATGGAGCACGAGATGAAACTCATCGTTCATCATGGCGCTCTCGAGCTCCGCGGCATTATTGAAGTCGGTCGTATAAACGCCGCTGGCCGTAAAAATGTGCGCGCGAGCCCGGAGAGCCTGAGGGGTGGAGCGGACGATCAGAATTTTTGCCGACAATCGAGGAAGGAGTTAAGAAAACAATTTGGGTGAAGCAGCCCTAACGTTTCATGAGGGCATATTCCTAGGGGTAGTTGTGCAAATGGAAACTAGGGCTCGCGGAAGAAAAATCTTATCAAAACAAACATGCAAACTCCTTTCATCAGGCAATCTTAAACAAGTCTTCGTTCGTAGTTCTACGAGGAAAATTACGCCGGGCCGCGTTGCAAGACATCGCGAGGAAATTTGCGGGGAAAGTCCTCCGGTATTCCCCGTCAGGGGTGAAGTTATTTCGCGAGCATGAAGAGCGTGTCGGCGCGAAAAGCGCGAAGTCGGATTGCGTTTGGCAGCAGATGATCGGGCTGGGGAAGAGGTGGCACACGAGGGCGTCGTTGATCGCGGTGTCGCTCGTGGCGGGATGAGGCGAGCGTGCAGGGTGCGGCGAAATCACCGGGATGTTTTTTCGCTCCGCGACGACGCTAGCGGCGTAGTACCGTGAACGCGGCCCCGGCGAGAATCAGCGCCGCGCCGAAGATTTCGCGCGGGGAAAAATGCTCGTGAAAAAACAGCGCGCCACCGAGCGCTACTCCGACGGGCGCGAGCAGTTGGATGAGCGAACCTTCGGCGACCGGCAGATCGCGAAAGCTGCGCGTCATCGCGATTTGTCCGACGGCGGAGCAGATGCTGGCCACGAGCATCACGCCCCACGCCGCGGCGGAGAGGTTCTGCGGATGCAGTGCGGCGGGTAGACCGCAGAGCAGCAGACCGTAAACGCACTGCGCCCCGAAGATGTTGGCCGTGGTTTCCCCCGCCGCGTGCAGCTGACGGATCGTGACGACCACGTAGGCGGAGCCGAGTGCGACCGCCACC